>DASYHR010000014.1:0-2507 GCA_035998385.1 Dyadobacter sp.
TAGATAGAATAAAGTTTTCATGTTGAGTGCAAATAAATGGCGACAAAGGTAGGGTATTAAAGCAAAACATGGACACTGGATAACCAGCGCCCATGAATAAATTACCCACACTAATCGAGCTTAATCAGCACTAAACGATACAGAAATTAAGACTTAAAATTCAAAAGTGAGTCACACCACACACTATCAAAAGCAATGAAGCAGACCATCAATATTGACTTACTCGAAAACAACACCGGACAGATAAAGGGACTGCCGGAGAATCCCAGATACATAACTGATGCCGAGTTTGAAACGCTGAAGCAATCCGTTATCGACGATGCCGAAATGCTTTACGCAAGGGAGCTACTTGTAATTCCCCACGGCAAAAAGTACGTAGTCTTCTGCGGAAACATGCGGTTAAGAGGCATTCAGGCATTGATTGATATGCCAGCCGATGAGTACGACAAAATCGTTGAATCAAAGCGCGGTGAACCGTTTTTCGATACCTGGCACGCTGCCATTCTACAGATCAGAAATGATCGGGTAGTTCCCTGCAAAGTATTCCCGAAAGACACCCATCCAGATAAACTCAGAGCCATATCCGTTCGAGATAACGTCAATTTAGGAAAATGGAATTGGGAAATGCTTGCAAATGAATGGGACGTCGAAGAGCTTGAATCATTCGGTCTGGATATTCCTGATCTTGACACTGGCAAAGACGAACCCGAAGAGCCCAAAGGAATAAGCAAGAAATTAACCGTCGAATGCGACACCGTCAACAAGCTTGAAGACCTGTTTGAGGAGCTTCAGAACAGAGGGTTTGTCGTAACATTGAAATAATCAGAATAACCCGAATCATCACAAATGAAAGTAGCATCAGACCCATATCGAACAAGAAGACAGGCAGCGGACGTAAGACGTGTAATCGTGGCTGATTGCTATAAGCGTGGGTTATCAATATCAAAGACTTGCCAAGTTGTAATGGCTGAAATGGGAATGGATAACGTGCCCAGCAAGAAAACCATTTTCAACGACCGTCTAGCCCTGATGAAGGAATGGAAGGATGAACGCCTGAAAGATATGGATGATCTTGTAACGCTCGAACTTGCCCGTATTGACGAAGCAATCTTTGAGCTTTGGGAGGCATGGAAGAAGTCCAAAACCGACCATAAGAGCAAATTCAGCAAGCAGAAAGGTGAATTGCCTGCAAAAGGAAAGCAGCAGGGAGATAAGCCAACGGTCAACTACATTGAGCAGGGACATAAGGAAGAAATCAACTTCGGAGACCCACGATATATATCCGAGATCCGCGCGCAGCTACAGGAAAGACGCAAGATGCTCGGCATGTACGCACCGGACAAAACCAACAGCGAATCAATCGTTCACATCGCCATCAGTAAGGAAGACGTCGAAAGCTTCAAGGAGATATTCAACGACACGTATAAATGACAGCGGAAGAAATACAGAGATATAAGTTCATCAAAATGGCAAGGCTGGCAACTCAACAGTCTTTACTTGACTATACCTGCTATTTCTTCAAACACATCCAGAACCAAAAGTTTGTCATCAATCAGCACCACAAGCAAATCTGTGACATCCTTGAACGGGTGCTTTCCGGTGAGCTTAAAAAGGTGATGATCAACATCGCGCCGCGGTATGGCAAGACTGAGGTTGCAGTTAAAAACTTCATTTCCCACGGTTTAGCACTCAATCCAGCGTCCAAATACATACACCTCTCCTACTCAGATGATCTTGCCTTGGATAACTCCGAAGGCGTAAAAAGTATCGTTGAGCATGAAGCGTATCAGGAGCTTTATCCGGAAGTGAAGATCAAAAAGGAATCGCGGGCAAAGAAGAAATGGTACACAACAGCAGGCGGCGGAGTTTACGCCACTTCAACAGCCGGACAGGTAACGGGATTTGGAGCCGGACGTGTTGACGATGACGACGACGAATCAGTCAAAAATGATCCTGACTTCGAACGATCACTGGATGAACTACTCGTTGACACCGGAATTAACGTTCAATTCGGTGGAGCACTAATCATAGATGACCCGATAAAGCCGGAAGATGCCGACTCTGAGACTAAAAGAGAGCGTATCAACAATCGGTACGACTCAACGATTAAAAACCGTGTCAACAGCCGGAATACACCCATTATCATCATTATGCAGCGTCTGCATGAGAATGATCTTTGCGGTTATCTTCTGGAAAATGAACCAGGTGAGTGGCATGTATTGAGTTTGCCATGTATCTACACCGACGAAGACTGCATTGAGAAAGCGCTATGGCCATTCAAGCATACACTGGAAGAGCTCAGGGCACTTGAAGCGCAAAACCCGCTTGTGTTCGGTCGCCAGTACATGATGAACCCGATGCCTGCAGGTGGATACTTGTACAGCAGAGAATGGAAGACATACCAGTCACTCGACACGATCCCATACAGCGCAACCAAGATCAGAAAATCCTACACTGATACTGCCGACCTTGGAACCGATTATCTGTGCTCAGTCGCTTACGTGGAA
>DASYHR010000021.1:0-2025 GCA_035998385.1 Dyadobacter sp.
TTATGAGGAAGAAACAAACCTGCGCTGTCATGTCCTGCTTGATACATCATCATCGATGTATTATCCTCAGCCGGATTTTGGTAAAATGACTTTTAGCGTCATGGCAGCTGCCAGCATCACCTACCTGCTTCAAAAGCAAAAAGATGCCGTAAGTCTTTGCACATTTTCGGATAAAATTGAAGTTCAGACTCAGGTTAAATCAACGCCGTCGCATGTACATAAAATCATGCTGGAACTGAATAACCTTTTGCAAAGTAACAAGCCATTACACAGAACTTCGGTAGCGGACGTCCTGCACGAGATTGCTGAGAAAATCCATAAACGCTCGTTGGTGGTAATATTCAGTGATATGTTTGATAATCCTGACGAAGCAGAGCCAATTTTCTCTGCACTACAGCACCTGCGCCACAATCTGCATGAAGTTCTTTTGTTTCATGTTACCGATAAAAAAACGGAGGAAAACTTTGATTTTGAAAACCGGCCTTACGAATTTATCGATCTTGAATCCGGCGAAAAGGTGAAGGTACAACCTGAACAGGTTCGGGAATCCTACCGCCAATCGGTGAGCGAGTTTTACAGGAAGTTGAAATTGAAGTGCGGACAATATAAAATTGATTTTATAGACGCCGATATTGCTCAGGGGTTCGATCCAATCCTGACAGCCTATTTAGTTAAGCATTCAAAAATGAGGTGATTTTTTCAGACATTTGGTAATCGATTTTACCACCATGATGAGAAAGCCCTTAACTCTGTTCATCCTTCTTTTTGCTGCATTTATATTCACAGGCTGCGGTTCTGCGAAAAAGTCACTTAAAAAAGGAAACTACGATGACTCCGTATTTCGAAGTGCTGAAAAACTGAGCAGTAATCCTACTCATACTTCATCAGCAGAAATCCTCAAAGTCGCTTATCCTGCAGCGCTCGAACAACACCTCAGGCAAATCAATCTTGAGCATACGTCAACAGCTCCGTTCAGGTTTGAAGATGAACTTAAATCCTACGAAAGTCTTAATGCATTGTACCGGGCAGTAGCAAGCTGTGCGGTATGTACCGCAGTAGTAACTCCACGAGATTTCACTCTGGATGAAAACAAAGCGAGAGAAACCGCAGCGACAACCAGATATAAGGAAGGTGAACTATTATTGGCCGAAGGCGACAGAATGAAAGCCAGGGTGGCCTATCAGCATTTCGAAAAGGCCGACTTATTGATTCCAGAATTTCGTGAAGTAAAAGAAAAACTAAAGCAGGCCTATCATATTGCATCCTTCAAAGTTGTGGTAGAACAGGTACTTGTTACTTCAAAAACATATAAACTCAGCAATGAATATTTCCAAAATGCAATTGACAAGTTCCTGCAAACAAGTCCGCAACTGAACAAATTCGTACGTTTCTACACGCCTGACGAAGCCACCCAAGTGGGACTACAACCTGACCATGTGATTACATTGCAGTTTGACGACTTCGTGGTAGGCCAAACATTGATTGAAAAGAATACGGAGACCTTTACAGGAACAGACAGCGTAAAAGTAGCTGAGAAGACTGTCGGGAGAATCAAAATCCCCATTTATGAGAAAGTCACAGCCAAATTTACACATACAAAAAAAATGGTTCACTCATCCGGTCTGCTGGATATGCAGATCCGGGACTTTAAAACACATCGTGTAGTGAATCAGGATAAGTTTGACGGAGAATACAACTGGATGTGCGAGTGGGCAAGTTACAGCGGTGACGAGCGCGCGCTTACTTCCGGACAGCTTCGTATGACCAAAAGTAAAGAGCTTGCACCGCCTCCGCCTCAGGAGCTTTTTATTGAATTCAGTAAGCCGATTTATGACAGGGTAACCTCCAAGTTGAGAAGCTTTTACGCAAAATACTGAGGTAGCTAATGGCGGTCGGATATCAGCTGTCGGCTAAAACTCGTTAAACTAAGTTTTTTACCTTCGGCTAACAGCATGAATATCATTGTCCCAAAAACAGATCCATAAAAAGTTCGTCGAGATGTGCGACGGGCACTACTTTCATCTG
>DASYHR010000069.1:0-5916 GCA_035998385.1 Dyadobacter sp.
TTCCACGTAAACCCTCCTCTATCAGTGTTCGTCAAAAAAGTTGATTGGAGGTCTGACGGGCGTCAGTTCCAAAGCAACAATTTGCTTGACTGTATACTAATAACTAAAATTCTGTGCCAAAGTATTAAACATATTTGTAATACACAAATTAAGAGAGAGAAATGTAAATCAATTGTAGCTAAAGTACTACAATTTAATAGTAAAATCCTGACATTATTCAAATTCCTATCTCAACTGTCATTTTTCGTGTATATTAATTCGTCATTAATGGGAAAAGCTTCCTCATTTTGTTACATGTTAATTTCCGGACACATCTCGTGTCATTTCGATGTGGTCAATTCCATCTTCAGGATAAATATCACTGGTCTGAATAAAGCCGAAAGACTCATAAAATGTCTTCAGATACAACTGCGCACCAATCCTGATCGGGACCTGTCCATATACACTTTCTACCCTGTTAAGAGAAACATGCAGCAACTCTCTACCAAGTTTTTCACCCCGCCCTTCTTCTGACACAACAATACGACCGATAGAGGCAAATGCATACGAAATGCCAGGTGGTACAATACGGGCGTATGCAAGCAGAGAGTCTCCCTTCATGCCCAACAAATGTTCGCACAATTGATCCTTATTATCCATATCGGTAAAAACGCAGCTCTGCTCAACTACGAAAACTTCACTCCGAAGCCTCAGCAGTTCGTACAACTCGTACACATTCAGTTCCGAAAATTTCTTAAACGACCAATTTAACTTCAAATCCATTTTCAATAAATTATTCCTTAAAGATGACTATTTATGCCTGATTTTAACTGTCTTTTATAAATTTGCACCCGAGTTATACATAACCGCTCAATACCGCAAACCGTATTGAACATCTCAAAATGAGAAAAGGGTTGTTATTGACACCTAATCATCAGAAAAACAACATTTTAATCAGAAAGTAGAAATGGGAAGAGCCTATGAATACAGAAAAGCCCGGATGTTTAAGCGTTGGGACAAAATGGCAAAAACCTTTACCAGAATTGGGAAGGATATTGTTCTGGCTGTAAAAAGCGGTACTGCTGATCCCAATACCAATGCAAGACTACGGGTTCTGCTTCAGAACGCACGGGCAGCAAATATGCCGAAGGATACAGTAGAAAGAGCGATCAAAAGAGCTACATCGAAGGATCAGGAAGACTACAAAGAAATGGTATATGAAGGATACGGACCTTATGGCGTTGCGATCCTCGTTGAAAGTACCACTGATAACCCAACCAGAACAGTTGCCAACGTACGCAGTTACTTCAATAAACTCGGCGGAAGCCTGGGCACGATGGGTATGCTTGATTTCATTTTTGACCGTAAATGTATATTTAAGGTTAAAAACAATGGAAAAGATATCGAAGAGTTGGAATTTGAACTGATCGACCACGGTGGAGAGGAAGTGTTCCTTGATGAAGAAACAGATCAGATCAATATTTACGGAGAGTTCACTGCGTTTGGAAACCTACAGCATTACCTGGAAGAAAATGGTTTCGAAATCATAGAAGCAGATTTTGAAAGAATTCCAAGTGATACCAAAAAACTTTCTGACGAAGAGATTGCAGAAGTGGAGAAGCTGATTGAAAAAATTGAGGACGACGACGACGTACAACGCGTATTCCATAATATGGCTTAACAGGGTCGCAGGCTAAATCATTTCAAGGATAGTCTGTTCCTTATTCTGAAACCTGAACTTTTCGTTCACGGTTTTTCCCAATAACATTACACCTACCGGAGATGAAGATGAGACTGCTATGACGGTTTCATCTTCAAACTTCACCACTCCCAGACTCACAGATATAAAAAACCACCCTGCAGTGGTTTTCATCAACGAACCTACAGCACCTCTTTCCGGCGCGGGTGTGTTGCCGATTCTTTCCAGTACAGTCCTCTCTACCCTTACCTGTTCATATTGGCGTGCATGCATGTTCCTGTCAAGTTGCCCCATAGACCTGGAAGTTTCATACTTATCCCCCATTGAGCTTTTTCCCTGGTCATTGGCAGATTCCTGAGCAGCTTCCATGGCTTCCCAGGCAACCTTCATTTTTTCTTCCAACACTTGTTTGACATAATCAATTAACCCGGACTTGTTCATTCTTTCACTCTTGATTTGGTAAGACAACTTTTTTTCCGTCCAAAAAAATCAGGACAGACTTCAAAGATAAACACGTTGCCACAAATCCTGACATGCATTTAGGTTAGTATTTGCTTTTTCAAACAAGATCATGACCAACTGCTTCAGTGAGGATGCAGTTTTTAGGATGATAAAAAGTGAAGCAGATCGTCCGGAAAATAATAAAGTTTATTAAAGAATAGAGTTTTCCGGGGTGATAGGAAAAGTGTTTATTTTAAAGATTTCCGATATGCCGCCTTTAAAGCATTTAAAAATCAATTGATTATCGGCTTAACAGAGAGGAGTCCTGTTTATATTGATGAATTAAATCCGATTTCAATTTTCTCATTCCCCCTTCCTTAGTATCTTTGCCAAACTTCTTGAAATTTAGCAATGACAAAACTTTCGGTCCGGCACTTACTTGGAATAAAAAACCTGAACGAGAATGATATTCAAACAATTTTAGAGACTGCTACTCAATTTAAGGAAATCATCAACCGGCCGATCAAGAAGGTCCCATCTCTTCGGGATATTACCATTGCCAACGTATTTTTCGAAAATTCCACCCGTACAAGATTATCCTTTGAACTTGCAGAAAAACGTCTCTCTGCCGATGTGGTTAACTTTTCAGCATCAGGAAGTTCTGTAAAAAAAGGAGAAACATTGCTTGACACAGTCAATAATATCCTTGCCATGAAGGTGGATATGATTGTGATGCGTCATAGCAGTCCAGGCGCTCCGCATTACCTTTCTTCACGTATTCCTGCCAATGTGGTGAATGCAGGAGATGGTACACATGAGCATCCTACACAAGCTCTGCTGGATGCATTCTCGATGAGAGAAAAACTTGGCGACCTGGCCGGCAAAAAAATCGCCATCATTGGTGACATTACGCACTCGCGTGTAGCACTTTCCAATATATTCTGTCTTCAAAAACTGGGAGCGGAAGTGATGGTGTGCGGACCTTCCACTTTGATCCCGAAATACCTGGGCGACCTGGGTGTCAAAATCGGGCACGATGTAAGAGAAGCGTTGCAATGGTGCGATGTAGCCAACGTGCTTCGCATTCAACTTGAGAGACAACAGATCAAATATTTCCCGTCCCTTCGCGAGTATTCACTCTATTTTGGTATCAACAAAGGTATGCTTGATGAACTGAATAAGGATATCGTTCTGATGCATCCCGGGCCAATCAACCGTGGAGTCGAGCTTTCTTCTGATGCAGCAGATTCCAAACACTCCATCATTCTTGATCAGGTGGAAAACGGTGTTGCAGTTCGTATGGCGGTGCTGTATCTGCTTGCTCAGCAATAGCTCATCATTTCTCATTTGTGATTTTGTTTCAAAAAAAATCCTAACCTGGATAATATTATTCCTACATTTACAATAGTATGCACGCATAACATTGTAAACAAATGGAATTATGAAGTATGCCTATAATACACTTCTCGTTAATACTGATAACCTGCACATTGCTTCCGTATCATTCAACAGACCTGAAAAAGCGAACGCACTCAATGCCGAAGCCTGGAAGGAATTAAGAAATGTTTTTATTGAACTGGATGAAGATGATACCATCCGCACCATTATTCTATCGGGAGAAGGAAAACACTTCTGCTCAGGTATAGATCTTAGCCTTTTGCAAGAGCTCACCCAGTCCTCTTCAGCCAGGGGTGGTCATCAAAATGAAAAACTCAAAAAAAAGATAGTTGATTTACAGGCTGCTGTTACCTCAATTGAAAACTGCAGCAAACCAACAATAGCTGCTATATCCGGTGGGTGTATCGGTGCCGGGCTGGATATCGCATCTGCCTGTGACATGCGTTATGCATGCGAGGATGCTTATTTTTCAATCAGGGAAATCGATATGGGTATGGTCGCTGACCTGGGTACGTTACAAAGACTTCCGAAAATTATTTCTGAAGGGTTTGTTCGCGAACTGGCATATACTGGCAGAAATGTCTCTGCTGCAGAAGCTGAAAAAACAGGCCTGATCAACAAGGCTTATTCAAACAAAGAGGGACTGATGAGCTCGGTCGTATCCCTGGCGAAAACCATCGCTGAGAAATCTCCCTTAGCTGTGCGTGGAACGAAAAATGTACTCAATTACAGCCGTGACCACTCCATTGCCGATGGCTTGAACTATGTAGCCACCTGGAACGCAGCCACTCTGCTTTCTGAGGATCTGAAGGAGGTTTTTATTTCAAAACAGGAAGGACGTCCTGCTCAATTCAATTCTTAATTACTTAAAACGAAAATAGTATGCTTCACCAGCAAGGAATGCTCCGTGACGGAGCGCTATTGAATAAAACCATCATTGTGACCGGCGGTGGTACCGGACTTGGAAAATCCATGGCTACCTATTTCCTGAAACTGGGCGCAAATGTTGTGATCTGCAGCCGAAAACTGGAAGTTCTGGAAAACACCGCAGAAGAACTTCAAAATATAACCGGTGGGAATATCTTACCCTTGGCCTGCGATGTACGTAAACCTGAACAGATCGAAGAAGTCATCCGGCTGACTATTGAAAAGTTCGGCAATATAGACGGTCTTGTAAATAACTCAGCCGGTAATTTTATTAGTCCGACAGAACGTCTTTCTCACAAAGCCGTTGATGTGGTCGTTGACATCGTATTGAGAGGTACGTACTATTTTACCCTTTCCCTGGGGAAATACTGGATTGAAAATCAAATTAAAGGAACCGTGCTGAATATATCCACCACCTATGCGTGGACAGGATCAGGCTGGGTGGTCCCGTCGGCCATGGCAAAAGCCGGCGTGCTGGCGATGACCAAATCTTTGGCTTTTGAATGGGCTGATCATGGAATCAGGCTCAACGCCATCGCACCGGGCCCTTTCCCTACCAAAGGAGCATGGGATCGCCTGTTTCCGGAAGAGCTTTCGAAACAGTTTGCCTTCGAACACCGGATTCCCTTACAGCGCGTAGGAGATCACCAGGAATTGACCAATCTGGCAGCCTACCTCATGTCTGATTATTCTGCGTATATGACCGGAGAAGTCATTACGTTGGACGGTGGTGAAGTACTGGCAGCCGGGCAGTTTAATTTTCTGAAAGATGTGACTGACGATCAGTGGGATGCGATAGAAGATCAGATCAAAAATGCCAACCGGAACAGTAAGAAATCAGAATAATAATTTTCTTCCGGTTTTATTGGGTAATTTTGCCTGTTCGTTCGTTATTTGAGAAAATGATGAAAACATCTCTATGAAAAATATTTTAGGAGTATATCTGTCTTTTTTCGCGGCAATCGTGCTGACTGGTTGTGCATCGTCAGGCAAAGTTGGCAAACCTTTGCCCGAGGCTCAGGTGTATGCATCGGAACAGGCAGCCACGACACCGTCCAGTGAGGAACTTTCTTTGGTTTCAATTCAAAGCAAATATTTGATCAAGGACACCACCCAGGTAAAAGTATACTTGTATGTGGATGCCTATCGTGGAAAAAATAGCATCTCTGTTGACGATTTTGTTAAAATATACAATCTCAATTATGTCATTTACTCCGACTACGGCGCGCGTGACCGGTTGGGATATGGTAATGTAAAACTCTCCACTGCTAATGTCAGCAAGGCCGGAAACAGAATTGTGATCAGTTTTGATGTGAAGAGTCCGAATAAAGACTACGGCGTATTACTTAGCGAGATCAGCCAGACCGGCACTTTGAAAAAAGTGTTGAATGACCTTACAATCCGTTTCAAGAACAAGTCGACCAACGAACTTTACGGCATTTATACCTCTGCAAGTTCTGAGCCTTTGCAAC
>DASYHR010000075.1:0-6670 GCA_035998385.1 Dyadobacter sp.
CCTGCGCTATATAATGGTTAAGTGCGATACGCATGTTTCCGAAAGGAAGGCCTTTTGGATACACGTATCCGAACCAGGCCGTAGTTTCACCGGTTGGCGAGATCGTCTGTTTCCAATTCTCAATGCTGCTTCCCGACCAACCCGAATTGAAGATCATGACCGGAACATTTAGTTTCTTCACCATCCTGTCCCCAAAGTATCCCCAGCACCAGGCGTAGTTGCCGAATGGAGCAGTTGTTGTACTTTGTTCAAGATGCGTATACACAGGGCAGTCAACCTGAATATCGCTGTATGGCTCAATATCCGTACGGAAATTAACACTGCTGACAGCATCTTCAGTTGCGCCCGGACCGGTTGGATTGCTATCGCCGCCAGTCGCATTGGATTGTCCGGAAACAAGGAATACCTCGCCTACACCTACGTGGTCTATTTGACCTACGGTAGCATTTTGACTGGCTTTAATTCCCCGGACTTCCAGGCGATACCATCCACCGGGTACGACCATACTTCCCCGGAAGTTACTGCAGGTTGCAGTATTTTGAATGACCTGCCAATTTCCGTCAGCGGGTGTAGGTTGACCCATAGTAGGTCGGCTAGGGTGGGACTGGATAGGCACAAAACGCGCTTCAACACGATCCTGGCATGTTTCAAAGTATCCGGCAATTGTAACAGTGGCTGTATTAGCCTGGTTGCGTTGCAGGACAATCCGGTCAGAAGGATAAGTAATGTGGAGCTGAGCGCAGGCAACAGTAATCGAAAAGGCATAGCATAGCCACACCAAGGGAGGTAACACTTTTTTCATGTAGAGGATAAAACGTTAAGAGAAAATTGTGTGTGCGTATACGGGATCCGAAAGTATTTGTTAGTCGGAACTACTGCGACAAAAGTAGAACAAAAAAATTAAAGTGAATAAATTATCTAGGGATACTTAATATGTTTCGGATGTCTCGCATGCTTAATCGAAGCCGGTAACGATACTCAAATATGGCCTTCCAGCGGACCTGAAAAGAGGAAAAACAAATTTTGGTAAAAAAAAGTGTAACCGATGCATCTGTTTGAACGTATCAAACGTATAAAGTTAGGGTGAGTCATCTACAGGCTGGAACATATCCATAGTTTTGTTTAAGCACCTGTTTTGTTTTAAATTTGTGTCTGAGTGTAACGCTTTGTGTATATGACACACATTCAATGCGATAAGTGTTCGTTTTAATTGGTTAAGAAATACAAATCAAATAACATTTTAATAACTACGTCTATGAGGAAAATAACTTTTACTCGTTTAGTGTTACTGCTGATAATCTGCTTGGGAGGTGGGGGCAACAACCTTTTCGCGCAAGATTTGTCGCCATGGACTAATAATCCTTATGGTAATGAGTGGATTGATTATAGTAAGAAATATGTGAGGGTGGGCGTTCAGGCTAATGGTCTTCACAAAGTATCATTTGCTACATTATCGGCAAGCCTAGGTACCGGAATCACTCCGGCTCAAATACAATTATGGCATCGCGGAAAAGAAGTTGCAATTATCAGTGCTGACAATGCCTGGGTTGTTTTTTACGGTGAGAAAAACGATGGAGCATCTGACGGACTTATGTTTCGTCCGGGCCCTGAAGCAAGATTAAACCCTTATGTGAGTTTTTTCTCTGAGGAAGGATCTTATTTTTTTACGACATCCGCGAGTCCGTTGAGAGCTGTAACAACGAATGGAGATCCTTCAGGTACATCGCTAACAGCTGAACCATTTCACGTGGGTAAGATTTTAAAGAAATATGATACGTATCAGAACAATGCTAGCCAAGGTGGGCAAACCAGAGAAAATCTTGTTGGAGGAATACCACAACAGCAATTCGCATACACAACGTTTGGAGAGGGTTCGACTTTGAACACAAGTTATTATACCAGAGCTAATGCTTGGGTTGGTCCTACGGTATATGGATCAGGTGCAGGTAAGTCTCCAACATTTCTTGACAATACTATTGACTTACCACAATGGAAAAGGGAATCGGGAAATCCTAAGTTGGAAATACTAGTTAACGGATTGAATACAGGTTATCATGATGTTGAGGTTTTTGTGAGTCCGTCTGTGGGTGGACTTCAAGATGCTTCCAAAAGAGTTGCTTCAATGCCTTTTTATAGTTTCGGCGGTGAGAAAAGAGTTGCCGACTTACTTTTGAATACCAATATTTCTGAAGATGGAACTGCACAAATAAGAGTCTCATCCAAGTCGGTGGGTAATAGCCAAGATTGGTTTGGATTATCATACTTTACGGTTACATATCCTAAAGCTGCTAATATGTCTGGCGCTACCAACGCCACCTTCGAGTTTCCGTCTACGCCTAATTCAGAAAGCCTTGTTTCTATAACAGCAGCGGTTAGTGGATCTCAGATTTATGACCTTAGTAATCCGGAAATTCCTGTTTTAATAAGCAATGCCAGCTATGATAGTCAGACATCAACTATTTCATTCCTTCGGTCAAGAGTAGGTAACAGATCAATGCAAATTCTTGTTGTAGCTCCGAGTGTGGATGCGACAGCCTTAACGACAATTAATTCTGTGAATTTTGATCCGTATTACGCCAAGACTAATGCCGCTCCGAAAACAGCTACCGGTGCCATTAACCCTGCTGCATATGAGTATTTAATCCTGACAAATGATGACTCGCCGTCAGATCCAGCAAGAAGATTAAAGGCAGGTGCAAAGGCGTACGCTGAGAACTACAGAAGTTTACCGGAAGGAGGAAATTACAGAACTCTCGTAATGGATATGAGAACAATATATGATCAATTTAATTATGGGGAGCCAAGTGCAATGGCAATCCGGAGATTTGTTGATTACATGATTCAGGATGGGAAAAATGAAAACGATAATTTGTTGTTGATTGGATATTCCGTAATGCTTCCAGTAAGAATTATAAAAGAAATGCCCGGAGAAGTTCCAACTTTTGGAGATCCGGGATCTGATATATTATTGGTTACGGGACTAAAGAATAGCCCAAGTGAGGATGTTCCTGCCATGCCTGTTGGAAGAATAAACTCTTTTACGCTCGCGCAGTTGTCAGATTACTTAACGAAAGTTAAGTATTATGAAAATGAGACTAATACAGTTGAGAACTTAGACTGGAGGAAGAAAGTGTTACACATTGTCGGTGCAAAATATGCTTTTGAGCTTAATCAATTCAAAAATATATTTTCTAGCATCAGCAGTCACATTGATATTACGAAGCGTGAAATAATTACACCACTTATTAGTAACGACGAATGGGCAACTTCCAACTCTGTAGATGCTCCAACTAAAACTGCACCAATATCCGGGCCTGTTAATAATGGAGTTGGGATGATTTCCTACTATGGGCATGGAAATCAAACACAGACAATATATGATCTAGGAAATGTTTCCGGAGGAGCATTTACAAACAATAATAAATTCTCTTTTGTTTACTTTAACGGTTGTGGCGTAGGTAATGTGTTTACCAGCAGAGCCGGACACGCTTTGTCAACCAATTGGTTAATAACGCCACAGAAGGGAGCAATTGCAATTTTTGGTAATTCTTACAAAAGTTATGTTACTCCAACTCAAGTATATATTGATAGATTGTACACTCAAATATTTGAGAAGCCAGATTATGGAAATGGAGCTAGAAAGACAGTTGGGAAAATCTTGCAGGACGTTGCGTCTCTGACAATTGACGGGAGTATTGGTAGTAGAATTATGGCTACTACCGACGAGATTAGCAACATACATCAAACCAATCTCTATGGAGATCCTGCTCTGAAAGTATTAATAATTACACCTAGGAGTGCTTTGCCTGTTACTTTAATAAGCTTCAATGCTTCAATTGTTAACGAATCACAAGTTCAACTAAATTGGAGAACAACTTGGGAAAAAAATAATAGCCATTTTGTTATTGAAAGGAGTTATAATGGGAAAAATTTTGAAGAAATTGGCTACTTGGAGGGGAAAGGAACTGTGGATTCTGAAAGTAAATACTCATTTGTGGATAGTAATCCGCATCCAGGTGTTAATTATTATAGACTAGGACAAGTTGATTTATCTAACTCATCTTCAAATCAACAGAAGACCTATTCAAATATTGTTACAGCAACTGTTCCCGGTTCAGAAGCCGTGCTTATTTATCCTAACCCAACTGCTGATGACGTATCAATTCAAATTAACGTTCCAGTTGCCTTGAAAGAATGGGTTTTGTGGAATGTCAATGGTGAACGGTTGAAAACAGGTAGTAGTAAGCAGATTTCACTTAGGAGTTTATCTTCAGGAAAATATATTATTGAAATTATATCTGAGAATGGAGATTCATTCAAAAGGAGTATTTTAAGAAAATAATTATAAACTATGGTTCAACAGGCTATGTTGTATAAAAGCACATGGCATGTTGAACTATTTTTTTTTTAGCTATGTCACTAAAAATTAGATTTGTTCTGATTCTACTAACTTATTTGCTTAGCAGCAGAGGAGAATCAATTGCTCAGTGGGCCGGGACGTATGGTAATGAATGGATTAAATATTCTCAGCCTTACGTAAGAGTTAGTGTATCGTCTCCAGGTATCCATAAAATAAGTTTGGATTCTTTACCGATTAACTTTCCTAAAAATGATTTAACAAAATTTCAGCTATGGAATAGAGGTAAAGAAGTTTCCATTATAAGTGCCAGCGATAATGAAATTATATTTTATGGAGAGCCCAACGACGGAGCATCAGATTCTTTAGTTTTCAGACCTTCTACAGACAGATTGAATCCGTATACAAGTTTATTTTCAGAAGAAAGATCCTACTTTTTAACAGTATCGACTACAGCTAAAAGAAGCAAGGTTTTAGATGGTACATCGCTCACTGGAGAAATAGAGCCGTATCATATTCAAAGGTACATAAGAAAATTTGACGATTATAAATTAAATACTACTCAAAAAGGTTTTACGCGCGAGTCGATTGTTGAAGGTGTAGCCAAACAACAATTTTCTTTTACTTCCTTTGGTGAAAGCTCTAACTTGAATCATAGCTAT
This sequence comes from Dyadobacter sp., assembly GCA_035998385.1. Classification (GTDB taxonomy): domain Bacteria; phylum Bacteroidota; class Bacteroidia; order Cytophagales; family Spirosomataceae; genus Dyadobacter. The sequence goes on from DASYHR010000075.1 coordinate 5,020, forward strand.
TACAATCGATCTAATGCTTGGGTGGGCGAAGCAATTTATGGTGATAGCGTAAAAGCTTCCGTTAGAGATCCCCTAACTAATCTTTTTGTTTCAGTACCCAAATTACCTAAATCTTATAGTGAGGTTGGTGTTTTAAATAATTGGAAATCTGATGCGGAGAGAAAGCCAGTTTTAGAAATACTTGTTAATGGATTACATGTTGGTTACCACAATGTAGGTATCTATGTATCACCAAGTTTAGATAATATTCAAACCGAGCAAAAATTAGTTTCTTCACTACAATTTACTGGATTTGGAGGTGAAAAAAGATCCACTGTTCTTAATAAGAACGTGCATATCTCGGATAACGGAGAATTTAATGCTAGAGTTTTGTCTCGTGGAACAACGACTTCGACAGATTGGATTGGAGTTTCCTATCTAACGATAACGTATCCTCAATCCATAGATATGAAACGTAGTAATTTTGCCATATTTAATTTACCTGCCAACACTAAATCAATAAGCAGAGTTAAGATCGAAAATGTTCAGACTGGAGCGAAAATTTACGATGTTAGTAATATATATGAACCATATGAAATAGTCGGTAAATATAGTGATTCAAATGCTGAGGTAATGATTCCGAGAGTGGTCGGCAAAGATCTGAAACTGCTTGTAACAGGTAATAGTGGTATAATCAAGGTAGCCAAGGCAAATATTCATAATGTCAATTTTATGCCTGTATATTCTAATCCGCAGTTTGGAACTGAAATCAAGGCAATTACGCCTGCTAATTACGATTATCTGGTGATTACAAATAACACTTTGAAGGAATCTGCAATTGAATATGCTGAATACCGTAGCTCTCAGAGTGGTGGCAGCCACAAGACTCTTTTAGTTAATATCAGGGATGTTTATGACCAGTTTAACTACGGCGAACCTAGTCCGATAGCAATAAGACGTTTTACAAATTACATGTTGAAAGATGGGATTCGGGAGGCAAAACATAATTTACTGCTTCTCGGACATTCTGTAACGCTTCCAGTGAGAATAATAAAAGAAATGCCCGATGAAGTTCCAACCTTCGGAGATCCCGGATCTGATATTCTTTTAGTTTCCGGTTTACAGGGGGTAGATATAAACGTCCCATCAATACCAGTTGGAAGAGTCGGGGCATTGAATGGGACAGATTTGAGAAACTACTTGTCTAAGGTGAAAGCGTATGAGCATAGTGAAGATCTGAGTTGGAGAAAAGAAGTACTTCATTTGAATGGGGGACAGTCCGCTGCTGAGATTTCGCAATTAAAAGATATTTTGGCAGGTCTCGCTCCAATCATAGAGCAAGGGGAACTAGGCGGTAAGGTAGATGCCAGGGTGAAACAAAATCCAGCTGAGGGTGCTATAGAGAGAGTTAACATTACAAATGAAATTAACAGAGGTGTGGGGATGTTGACTTACTTCGGTCATGGTGCTCAAATTGTTACAGACCTAGATATGGGATATGTCACCGATGCAACTAGGAATTATAATAATGCAAATAAATATCCTCTTATGTTCTTCAATGGCTGTGGAGTAGGTAATATTTATACTAGCAGATCTGCTCATGGTCTTTCCGGGAACTGGCTCTTGACCGGTAACTTAGGATCCCTTGCAATAATATCTAATTCATATAAAA
>DASYHR010000520.1:0-4416 GCA_035998385.1 Dyadobacter sp.
CATTGGTTTGCGTTCCGGAACTTGTTCCTTCTACACGCACCGTTGCACCCGGTATTGGCCGGTCATCGTTTTTTCCGATCACCGTTCCCGTGATGGTTTTTGTTTGAGCCAGCACCACCTGAGTGAGCAGCAAACAGAACATTAAATAGACATACTTTCTCATCTTGTATTTACTGGTTAAAGGCCGGACATTTTTTTTAGAAGGCATACAACAAACACGGATCAGTGCAGACGCACCGTCCAAACGATAAAACACACAAAAACAAACCTGACTACGGCCCATTCAAGACCAAAGCAATCACATCATCCCGATGTGTGATACACAGGAAAACCGGGATAAATATATGCGAGATAGAGCCGGCAACCCGATCGCCAAATTCTTAACGCATACTTGTATACGTATTACAAATTAAGTTTTGACTAAAACCGTCATTCAATTTTTATCAGATCATAAACAATTATTGAGGGGAGCTAAATAACATTTTTCAAATGCCCGCAAGAGGACGATTCCGGTTTCGCTTTTACAATATTAATGACATTGAAAGACCAATTATTTACCGATATTAACACAAAGAATATATATTTTAACTTGTTTCTAACTAATATTTGGCATAAATACACTATTACAATCATATATATCACCGAAATCATTTTATGTGGAATATTATATCAGATTTATACAATATTATCAATAAAGACAGAGCACTTATAGTGAAATACACAGGTTGCTAAATTTTCATTTTATAAGGTCATTCTTTCGTTCACACGCAAATCAGGCTTCAATAATTAAACAAACAATACTAAAAAGTTAAAATCTACCAAAACCAGGGATAAAACCAATTTCCTCATTGCATGTATATGAAGCAAAATAGTACCATTATAAACAACAGCCAAAGTAGGTATAGGAGAGTCTTTACGCAGACTAAGATTAATCTACAACGGATCCTGCTTAACGCAAACTAGCCCACCTTAGAAAAGGCAGGCTAGTTTCATTCGCTATCAGGTATCGCTTTAACGGACAAGATTAGTTACCTCTGTGAACTGCAGCGCTTTCCCCGGCGCCTTGACTTCCACATTTTTGAGAACGAGGTTATCGACATACTGAAATTCTCCTGCCTGTTGCGCGTCTAAACTTATATTCTCCAACCATATGTTCTCTGCATGTGCCAGCGGCCATCCCAGAAAAGCGATCGCCTTTTTCATACCGGCGGCTTTAACATTGCGAATCGTGATATTCCTGTAACGCGGTGTGGCCTTCGCAAACGGAACGGCAATCTTTTGCCATTCGTCGATGTAATCATCACCGTTCACTTTTCTGAGTGCATAGTCAATGGCAGTGCCGCCGTTTTGTATATCCCAGCCGTCATGCGTGATATTCTCGACCACACCTCCCCTTCCCGGCCGCGGTTTAAATTTGATCGCTGCGCTGTTGCCGTCTGCTTTGTTGTTGCGCACCAGTACATTTCTCACACCACCCGCAGTTTCCGTTCCCATAGAGACTCCACCGTGGCCAGCTTTAAACAGACAGTTTTCGATCACCACATTTTCAGTAGGTATATTGACACGCAGTCCGTCCGATCCGCGCCCGGATTTCACAGCGATACAATCATCATCTACCGATATAGTACAGTTGCTGACAATGATATCCCGGCTCGAATCGATGTCGATGCCATCCGTGCTTGCCGCCCGTTTACCTTCCTCATTGATCGGGTTAAATATATCAAGGCCCTCCATCACCACCGACTTACTGTAGCAAATATGAACGGTCCAGAACCCTGAATTCATCAGCTTTAACCCCGAAATACGGGAATCAGTAACTTTGTCAAAAAGCACAAGTCTGGGACGAGGCACGTACCAGTCGATGAGATCGCCAGGAATCGTTTTCGACAAACTATCCCGTTTCGTCCAATAGTTCTCCCACCAATAGTACCCCGATCCGTCGATAGTACCCTCCCCTTCAAGAACCACATTTTTAGCGTCAATGGCGTTGATAAAAGCTGATGGCCAGTCCATCTCGATCCCTGCAATACGGGTATTTTTCAAAACCGGATAATTCTCAATTCCCGCTACCGCGCGAAGTTTGGCGCCCTTTGCAATACGCAGATGAACATTGGATTTAAGAAAGATAGCACCCGAAGAGTACACCCCTCCTGCGATAAGCACCGTGCCGCCACCTGACCGGAAGCACTCATCCACCGCCTTCTGAATCGCACGGGTATTCACCCGCACCGAATCTCCAACCGCGCCAAACTTTCTTATATCCAATACTCTTTCTGCCGCCGGAGCCTTTTTCAAAAACTGATTCTCCGCCAGCGCGCTTTCTGCTGAAGAGCTCAGTAATACGATACAAACTATATACTTCAATGTCCTGATCATCTGCTAAACGGGTAGTGTGGAAATTGGGTTTTGTTTATGGCGACGGATTATGGGTGGGGAGACCCTGCGAAAAACAAAAGGAATATGCTGATCATTTTATTCCCATCGCTAAACATATTATTTTCGAACTCTAAAATCATCAGCCGTCATGCCCACCCCACTCCACCAACACATTGCCAAAATCCTGAATATAGACCCTGGCTTTTCAGAAGATATCAGCAACAGGTTTAGGCGGCTGACGGTGAAGAAGAAGACCGTTCTTTTGAGTGAAGGTGACCTTTGCCGATATATCTATTTTGTGGAGAAAGGATGTTTGAGGCTTTATTTCACTAAGGACAACGGAACACAACAAACGACACAATTTGCTCTCGAAAACTGGTGGCTGAGCGATTACACTGCATTTAATGCGCAAACTACCGCTCAGTTTGCTGTTGAAACCGTCGAGCTAAGCGACATACTCTACATTGACTCCGAGGGTTTGGAAAAACTATTTGCAGACCATCCGGCATTTGAAAAGTATTTCAGGCTGGTTCATCAGAGAGCCGCTGCGGCGGCACAAAACCGTATCCGGTTTCTATATGAGTTGACCAGGGAAGAAATGTACACCAACTTCATTACAAAGTATCCTGCCTTCTGCCAGCGTATTCCCCAATATCTGCTGGCTTCGTTTCTGGGAATTACGCCGGAGTATCTGAGTGAGATCAGGAAAAAGGCTGCGATGGGAAATGTGACGCCGCGGGGATAGTCTTATGCAGTTACATGAGGTATATGACAGGCTCCGTTGGATTATCGTTTAATTGAAATCGTATTTAAACTCGTCCGTCTTTCCATCAAAATACATGGTCAAACTGTCAGAAGGAGTATATAAAATGGGAATGAATGTATTTCGAGTGTGACCAGGTCCTACACTACAGGCATTGTCCTATAGCCTGATGAAATACTGATCTTTTTATAGCTCTTTCAAGAGCATCCTGTTTTTAGATCATACATACGCTGGTAAAAATTTAACTCCGTCGGAGTTTCCGGAAATATATGGGAGGCGGCTAAGGAGCCTGACGTTAACTTTTCAACAAAATGTTTTCTATAAACGGCTGCGCCGTAATTGATTATGAAAATAAGCACATAACTAACATGGGCTAACGCACACCCAGCTTTAAATTCTATTCGTATATGCCCTATATCTTATTTCTGCGATACCGGTATTTGTTTTACATCAAAAACCGGTCACATATTCGCTCATAAGAATGTGACGCCCGGTAACTAAGCAGTTAACAAGCAAGCCAACCGGACGTTAAGGGAACACATGCTCATTACCAGAGGCCCGCGTGAGGGATAGTAGCGGAAAGCCCGCAGTGAGGCACGAGCGAGGACTTGCAGCACTATTGAGAGAAATAAACCTAGATTATTTATCGAAAATATCCGGCAACGCTGTGCCCGACCCGAAGGGGCACGCCCTATACCAATGAATTTTTTTAGTATTTTCCCGCCTCCTTTCCATGCGTTAATTATAAATATCCGAGTGCTATCAGAAAGGAGGCGGAAATCGTAATGTTTACCTTACAGGCAAATGAATCAGAAATTGTTCAGCGGAATGGCATCCGGCATTTCGTGACCGATCTGTTAGTTTTCGTCCTCATCTGAAACGGCATCAGCATGGGATTCTGCTTCGTAACTGTCGGCGTATTTGATCTCTTCCAACCAATATGCGGAACTGACGATGTCGTAAGTGACAGTGGTGTCGGTTTTTGCGATGACGTTTAATTGCCAGAGAATATCCTTCGCCTCTTCAAACTTATCACCTTCCAGTTGATCCGTAAACAAGCGGCTGATCAGACTTCGGTCTGACATACCACCCGCAAGGATTCGTACAAGCGGAGCAGCGGGTCGCTCATCAAAAATACTGACATCTCCCTCAATCTCAACGGAGAAACGAACGGCTTCGGCACGGGGAAATTTACCATTGTAAGCGTCGTAAAGCAATTGTGTAGACCTGAAAAGATCAGGATGTAAATGCAATTCGGGGTATTCTTCCCAGAGTTT
>DASYHR010000524.1:0-5667 GCA_035998385.1 Dyadobacter sp.
CCTTTCTGGGATTCGGGGAAGGTTAAGCGGTTGCCTGCAGAGGTAGTCAAAGGGAATTGAAATTTTTGCAAAGATAGGTATTAGGTTACACAGAGATGCAAAGAGAACCACAGAGTTAATATTGCTAAAATGCCGTCAGGCATATAATATCGGTATTAAGGTTGGGATGCGGATTACCTTGCAATGCCGTCAGGTATGCAACATCGGTAGAGAAATGTACCTTGCTATTGATGTTACATCCCTGACGGGATTTAGATGTAATCGCGACAACCGCACAAATTTCTACCAATATTACATCGCTACGCGATTTTTTGGTAACAGTCTTTCTCACATGCTAAATCCAATTTTCACCTGTGGCTATCCTTTGAACTCTGTGGTTCTCTGTGTAATCCCATTACGAGGTCAATATTAGTTTCGTGTAACCTCCTCAATATTCACTACTTTTGTATCGTTTTGGTGCTATGCTTTCTTTCTGAGAAAGTGCTTAAAAGGGAATTTCGTTAAATGCGAAAGCTGTCCCCGCAACTGTACAGTCCATGATGGATGATCTGCTTCTTCATGCCACTGGAGTCAATGATGAGTGATAGAATGTTTGAATGAAAGTATTTGCTATCTCGTTCAGCTTTTTTCCTTTCATTGAAATTCCGGGAAGGCGACAGATCATCGGACTAAGCCAGGAGACCTGCCTGAACATATCTGATATAGTTTAGGTTTTCGGCGGAAAAACCGGCTGGTGTAGTTTCTCTATGGTTTGATGTTGTTTAAAAGATTCAGTTTTGTTGTTTACGTGCTTTTGGTGATTGGCAGTGCTTTTTCGCACCAGTCCTTCGCGCAAAAGGATACGATTTTCCTTGCACCGGCAACTGTGAAAGGAACGGCTCCTGAGCATTTTATGAGCGGACTGAAATTGCAGAAAATAGATTCTGTTACACTCACCCAGTTCAGGTTTCAAAATCTGGCGGATATATTGGCTTATAATACTGCTCTTGCTTTCAAAAATTACGGTCCGGGGGCACTCACTACTGTTTCTTTTCGTGGTACATCAGCCAATCATACGGCAATCTTGTGGAACGGGCTCAATATCAATTCTCCTACACTAGGTCAGTCCGATTTCTCCACCATTCCTGTTGCTGGTTTTGATCAGCTTTCGGTGCAATATGGCTCCGCTGCAAGTATAGTCGGGACGGACGCTGTAGGTGGGAGTATTTTGCTGAATAGTACAGCTCCTATACACGGTTTCAGTGCGTCAATTGGCCGACTGCAGGAAAGTTTTCAAAATAGTCAAACACAGACCTGGGCGAAGTATGGCTCAGTTTTGAGTAAGAATTGGACCATCTCCGGCAAAACTGCCATTTACTATGGCAATATGAAGAATCAATTTCCCGAACCGACGCGCCGGAATGCATTGTTGTTGCCCACACATACCATACAGAAGGGGATTGTACAGGATGTTTTTCTACGTTCAAAAAATAACCATGAGCTATCTGCTCATGGTTGGCTTACAAACAACGCGCTGACCATCAATCCTGAAAATGCTGCAGGAAGAGAACTTACCCAAACGCAGGCATACAGGACCATGGTGAGATATCAGTGGAATGACTTCTCGGTACGGGCATCCTGGGTTCGTGATATTATAGATTATGCAACAGGTGACTACAATAATCTGGATCATGCGGTGACAGATAAGCTGGGAAGCCGGATTGAAAGAGATTTCCACTGGAATATAGGTGCAGCAGGTAAAATACAGATCAAGGGTGGAGGAGAATTTACGCATTTCCGCACGCGTGTTGCCGGATATGAAAGACCTGAGATTACCGAGAACCGGGGAGATCTGTTTTTGCTGACACGCTGGGAAATGGCATCAGGTCTTTTGGTTTCTGCCAATTTGCGACAGGCATTTGTAACAGGTTTTCAGCCACCATTTACACCCTCTCTGGGAGCTGAATATCCGTTGATTCGGACAAATCAATATACATTAAAAATGAAAGGCTCTTTGGCGCGCAGCTACAGGGTGCCGACTTTGAATGAAAGGTATTGGAAAGTGTTGGGTAATCCGGATATGAAACCGGAAAGCGGCTTTAACAAGGAGTTGGCGGTAGAGCAACAGTATGTAACGACCAGCGATCAGACTTTCACATTTTCAGCTACTGCCTATCATAATCGTATCAAAAACTGGAGTTACTGGAATCCCGGCAATAGCTTCAAGGTAGAAAATCTGCAGGAAGTGCTGGCAAGAGGAATCGAGCTGCAGGCTGGATGGAATGCTTCATTGGGTATAATCAAAACGGGTGCAAGGATGAATTATACTTATACCCGCAGTTCCCAGGAAAAAGTATATGATGCCTATGCTGTGGACATTGTTGGCAAGCAGCTTACTTATATCCCAAAGCATTCGGGGAATTTGAACCTGTTTGGTGAATACCGCAATTTTCGCCTGACGGGGCAGCTACTGGCTGTGAGCAGGAGATATACCCGTACCGATAATTCGCTATATCTGAGTAGTTATGTGTTGGCTAATATACTGGCGGAAACCAACTGTAACCTGGGGAATATGCAACTGCGGATACAAGGCCAGGTGAACAATATCAGTAATACCTTTTACCTGAACGTAAGAAGTAATGCCATGCCGGGAAGAAGTTTTGGAGTCAACTTGTTACTGAGTTACAGGTCCTATGCTGAAGCCGACGGGAAGCTAAAATGATAAACATCAACATTATAAATCACTATTGAAGACCGGTGGAGACCGGATGAATCGTTAAATTTGAACATGAATATGAAAAAACAACTTGCCAAAGGCCTTTTAGCCGCTTCAGTATCTTTTCTTGTATGGTCGTGTAACCAAAGTGATCCCACGCCAAAAGGCGATTACGTGGATGGCGTTTTCGTGACGACTATCGGGAACTTCTTCGACAACAACGGTAGTCTTTCGTTTTTTAAACGGGAAAACCGTACGGCTGATCTGGATGTATATGCCACAGTGAACGGGAGTGCGCTTCAGGGAGGGATTCAGGGTTATGCTTATATGGAAGGGAAAGGCATTCTTACTGTTGACAATTCGAGTACAGGACTGGATAAGGTGGAGATCGTAGATGCCAACTCATTTGAGAAGATGGCTTCAATAGGTGCACCTGATATTGAGAACCCGAGAAAAGTTGCATTTGCAACAGCTTCGAAAGCATATGTTTCATGTTGGGGTACAAACGCAAACTTTTTATATGCAACCGGCTACATTGCAGTAATTGATCTCAGCACCAATAAGGTTGTAAAGAAGATTAATATTGCCAAAGGTCCGGAGAAGCTATTGGTACATGCCGGTAAACTCTATGTAGGAACTACGGATTATACCAATGGGAACACACTTACCGTCATTGATACCAACACGGATGAGATCGTAAAAACAGTGCAGTTTGAAGGTGCTCCGTCTCCGATTGGAATTGATGCCAATGGCAGACTTTGGGTAGGTGCCGGCCGGAGTATTTCAAAGGTTAGCCTTGATACTTACGCGAAAGAAACATTGTATGCTGGAACAGATGCATCTAAGATGGTTGGTAATCTGACATTCAGCATCGACAAGAAGACCATTGTATTTATGCTGACCTCCGATTTCGCTACAAAAGGTCAGGTATATAAAGTGGGGATCGACGATTCGGTAATTGATGTAAGCAAGCCATTGATCAACCGGAACTTCACAGGACTGGATATTGATCCGAAACAGGGACTGATCTATGCTGCTGTAGATCCCAGCCCGGTTCAGTCTGGTTATGCAGTGCGTTACAGAACAGATGGAAGCGTGGTTGATTCAATTAAAGTCGGAGCATCTCCGATTGGATTTGTATTCAGGTAATAGCGCCCCGGTCTGCGCGCCCCGGTCTGCACTGCGAAGCAGGGCTGAACGGTGAAACCAGGCGCGAGGGCTGAATGGTGGAATCACATTTTAGCACTGAACGGGCGAGTCACATCTCAGGGCTGAACGGTGAAACCAGATTCTACCGTTCAGCCTGACTACGTCATGCAGACCGGGTCGCGTAGACCGGGTCGCGTAGACCGGTGGGCTACCGTTCAGACCGACTTCGTCGTTCAGACCGGGTCGCGTAGACCAGTAATAGAACTTCTCATCTAAACTCTTGCTCATTCAAATCAGATATTGGTATCTTCGTTGTTGTCAAAATATTCGGAAATGAACAGGTTAGTATAGTGAATAGCTCAACAATTGCCGGCAGAATCTTCCTTTTTAGTTTTCTTCTATTCCATCTCCATTTCGCGAAAGCTCAGCAGTCAGGTACTTCCGGTCCTGCCTGGCTTAAAGAGTATACAGAGCATCAACAGTACGGTGATGTATACGTTGTCAAGAAAATCAATGTAAACTGCAGGGATTACAATTCGTTTCTGGTTGATAAGTCAGGTAAAAAACTAACCCCGGCTTACCGGGATATCGGTGAATTTTCGAGTGGATTGGCTGAGTTCGTTCCGATGGAAATGAATGCTTCCAAACAGGGCTTACATGGCTTTATCAACAAAAAAGGAAAGGTCATTGTGGAGCCCATCTATCTGGGCACTGATAAGTTCTATCAGGGTAAAACCTGGGTGATGTATGAAGCTGGCAAACAATACGGACTTTCGTACATCGACTCAACCGGGAAAGAGATTTACAGAATACCGATTGAGAAATTTAAAGGTGACTTTCTGATTTCAAAAGCAACGGTTGATTTCGTCTGTAACCGGGATACGAAGGAGGATATCATCTGGTGGAAGAAGAAGGAACTCTATCTGCTCAACTGGAATTTTAGTCCTTACATCGAAAAAGAGATCAAGGAGGCGAAAGGTATTTACCACTTTCTGTACAAAGGTAAATACGGTATTATCGACAAAAATATGATTCTGCGTATTCCTGTAGCGCTGGATGATATCGATCCCGAATACAAGTTTTCAGGCCAGGGAATGGAGCGGGTAAGGTATGGCGATCGTTATGGTTTTATCAATGTATTCACCGGTGAGATGGTCACCGGATTTGAATTTACTGATACCCGCAAGCCTACCGCCGGACTATTCTGGGTGAAAAAGAATAACAAATGGGGTTGTATTGACAAGACCGGTAAAGTCCGTATTCCATTCCTCTACGACGAAGCGAGTGGCTTCACTGAAGAAGACAGGGCGGCAGTAGCCATCAATGGAAAATTCGGGCATATTGATAAAACAGGGAAAATCCGTACACCTCTGAAATATGAGTTTGCTTCTTATTTCCAGAACGGGCTTTCCATGGTGAGGACGAATGAGACTTACGGTTATATCAATGTGGATAATGAGCTCGTCGGTCGTGATGACTATGCGCATGCATTGCCTTTTAACCAAAAAACCACCACTGCCGACCGCAATGGAATCCGTTACGAATTGAGCCTGGATGGTTCAGAGAAATTTGTTGGCTTTTCGTTTATGTGGAATGCCGTATTTATCCTGATTGCCGTAGTTCTGTTCATTATCCTGAACAGCTATATTTTCAGAAAGAGACAAAAAAAGAAAACCCGGTAAGCCATGAAGTTTACCGGGTTTTGAATGCATGTCATTCTATTTGAAAAACCCTTCCGGATCCGGCTTTTTAGCCTTCAATAATTCTATAAAGTCAAGGTTGATCTGGCTGAAATCCAGTTTACGGCCATTGTGCAGGTGTAC
>DASYHR010000161.1:0-3694 GCA_035998385.1 Dyadobacter sp.
AACGCCCTCCTCTAAGCGCTTACATCAGTTTCGTAAACGCGCGTCCGGTGAATTCAGGACTCAGTTTCTGGACTTTTACAGATAAAATTACCCCAACACCTATAGCGATTAACCAGGCTTCGCAGTATTACCCAACTGTATTCGGAAGTGTGCAGATCAACATTACGGAGGGCAGCAATACCAGTTACAAAGCATCGTATCAATTTGGAAACAGCGCTACCTTTTCAGCCACCGGCCGACCGAACGGCCCTATTGCCACTTTCTACCATACCGTAGTAGCTGCCCGCACGAGCAAGAATACTGCGGATTCACTGATCCTTTTTTATGATGACCTGAAAGCGCCTGATGCAGGAAAGGCAAAATTACGATTTTTGAATCTTTCACCCGGAGCCGGAACATTAAATGTGCTTAAGGATAAAACACCGCTCTTCAATAATGTAGCCTATGGAAGGGCAGCCAATTCATCCCTGAGCGGAGAAACACTCAGTGCATGGTCACTCGGACCATTCCAAAGTGTGGATCCGGGAGCTTACCCACTCAATTTTACCGATGCAATCAACGGCAACACTACCGGCAGTACTTCTACTATCACATTGGAAGCAGGTAAAATATACACCGTTTTCACAAACGGACTGTTACAAGGCACACCGGCGTTCGGCGTAAAAGTGATCGAACATCCTGTGAAATAGATAATTGGTGATGGAAGTTGAATACTCCGTGATGGGTTTCCCGTTGCGGAGTATTTTGTTTTTGTGGCAGGTACAACCACGAAATTTATGTTTGTGCCACGGATGCCACAGATTGACACGGATGTAATTTCCTTCGACAATAAAAAGCTCCGGCCAGGTGACCGGAGCATATATAGACAACAACAAAATGTGAACGTCCGGAACGCTTAACCTTCTAACAACGCTACATTTCTAGCACGCATCAAACGTACCACTGAATTGAATTTCACCAGGTCGGACGCTTCAAAGCGTAAGATGCCTACAACGTCTTTTCCGATACTGCTGAAATGAAGATGACTGATACGCACTCCCTGAACGGATTCTACCAGGGATGTAATATGATGAATACTCCCGGACTTAGGATAAGTAAGTTTCAATTGATAGGTGTTTTCCATGACATTCATCTGTTTTGTTGATTACATTCTTTTTTAGTCTACCAACTTTGTATAGTATACAAATATAAAGATGTCACCAGTTTCTGTCAATGATTCACAACGAAATATCTGCAACGTACCACCACCCGCATCAAGAAAAAATAACATGAATCAAAATTCACATTATCAACGTTTTACGTAGCGATCTATAAAATAATAAACCAATTCTGCTACACTATTAATAGCAAATATTGAAACGCCTGTTTACATTTGTACATATACTCTATATTTTAAATATACTATTACAGTATTTCTTGTGATGAATCTCAATTACATGGCCATCGCAGTGCCCTTTTTCTTAACATTTATTGCTATTGAATATCTTGTAGCGAAGAGAATGGGCAGAAAGGTTTTTCATTTCAACAGTTCGATAGCAAATATGAACGTGGGCATTGCAGAGAGGCTCATTGACATGTTTACTGCAGCTGCCTTCTATTTCTTTTACGAATACCTGCATCAGCATTACGCCATATTCAATATACAATCTACACTGCTTACCTGGATCGCACTCATTTTAGTTACAGACCTGATCTGGTATTGGTACCACCGGTTCGGGCATAAGGTCAATTTGTTTTGGGCATTTCACGTCGTCCATCACACCAGCGAAGAGTTTAATTACACAGCAGGAACCCGTATCACAATATTCCAGGCTGTAGTCAGAACCCTATTTTGGGCAGTGCTGCCGGTGATTGGTTTCCCGGCTCCGATGATCACCGTTATGCTTATCGTTCATGGACTATACCCGTTCTTTACACATACCCAGCTGATCGGCAAACTCGGAATTCTTGAGTACATTCTGGTTACTCCCTCCCACCACCGGGTACACCATGCGAGCAATGAGGCTTATCTGGATAAGAATTTCGGAGACATGTTTATCATCTGGGATAAGCTTTTCGGGACTTTTGCAGAAGAGGAAGAAGAAGCAAAATACGGACTTACCAAACAACTCGACAGCTACAGTTTTCTCTGGCAGCATTTTCATTATCTGGTAGAACTTTGGTACGCGGCTAAATCGAAAACAGGTATTGTCAATAAAATAAAGCTCTTCTTTGGCAGTCCGGCTGATTTCGATCCGGAAGTACGGGCGATTGTAGAAAAGAAGTTTCTTTCAAAACATAAAGTCCGCGTCAGTACGCAAAAATTCAGGGCTTACGTACTTGTTCAGTTTTCGGCTATGCTCATCATGCTATTTTTCATTCTGCTATTTGAGCACCACACCGATTTTTTTCTGCAGGCGATGGCTGCTCTGGTCATTTTGATGACGCTGATCAACTGCGGAGCAATCCTCGAACAGCGCCGGTGGGTATTTTTCCTTGAACTGGTAAGAGGCTTTCTGATTGTCTTCACCACATTTTACTATTTCTCTCACCCAACCACCTTTGTTTTACTCAGTCTTTTTACGGTTGGCTCACTGGTCTATTTTTCGACACTACAGCGACAATATCTCAATACGATCTATGGCCGATAATCCCTAACCCGCCTATGAAACCACTTCTGCGTCACTTTCCATTACCTGTAATTTTATTGATCGGAATGGCTATTTCAAAAAACATATGGGCCCAGGTGCCCTCCTGCCCATCTTCATCAGAAATTCTGCTGGACATTCAACGGCTCAATGTATTGGGTAACGTGCTTTATTTCGGTGCACATCCTGACGACGAAAATCCTACTTTCATCGCCTATATGTCCAACGAAAAACATTACAACACCGCCTACTTCTCTTTGACAAGAGGAGATGGCGGGCAAAATGCACTTGGGACCGAAATAAAGGAAAACCTGGGCATACTGCGTACACAAGAACTGTTACAGGCACGGCGCATTGATGGAGGCAAACAGTTTTTTTCAAGAGCGATTGATTTTGGTTTTTCAAAAAGTGCTGAAGAAGTATTTACGATTTGGGACAAAGAAAAGATACTGTCAGATGCGGTTTGGGTGATACGAAAATTCCGTCCTGATGTAATCGTTACACGTTTTCCACCTGACGAACGCGCAGGCCACGGACATCATATTGCTTCGGCAATCCTGGCCGAGGAAGCATTTGATGCTGCCGCAGATCCTACCCGTTTCCCCGAACAGCTACAATATGTGAAGCCCTGGAAAACGACCCGGCTCGTTTGGAATGCCGGCATGTGGTGGAACCAGAGACGTGATGAAGTAGACGAAAAAGATGCAAAAGAATGTATCAAGGTGGATGTGGGTATTTTCAATCCGTTACTGGGCAAGTCCTATGGGGAAATTGCGGCGGACAGCAGAACGATCCATAAATCACAGGGATTTGGTACGGCGGGATTCCGTGGTTCGCTGGTTGAGTTTTTCAAACATGTAAAAGGAAAAAAAGCTTCCGTTGATCTTTTTGATGGCATCAATACGAATTGGAACAGACTTGGCAATACGGTCAAAATTCAAAAAATAGTCAATGATGCGATCCGGGATTTTAGCTACAACGATCCTTCTGCATCCATCCCTGCTTTACTTGGAATCAGATCGCAGATCCAGGAACTGCAGGAACCTTACTGGAAAGAGGAAAAATTA
>DASYHR010000167.1:0-2690 GCA_035998385.1 Dyadobacter sp.
GTTGTTGACTTTCATGTCAGTTAAAATAGCAAGCAATAAGTGAATCAGGAAACCAAAAGCGGCCAGATATTCGACCTTCCTACGTTGAGGCGTTTGTATGTATTTGTGAAGCCCTATCAAAAGCAGTTCTATCTGCTCATAGGCATTATTATGCTGAATGCTTTGCTGGCGCCGCTTACCCCGCTTCTGATTAAATATACCATTGATAACCCCATTGCGAACGGGAATTATTCACAGCTGACACTAATGCTGATCATCATGGTAGTGGTGACGCTGGTGCAGGGTGTAGCGCAATTCTGGAATACGTATATGTCGGGTTGGCTTGGACAGTATATTATCAGGGATATCCGTGTGCAGCTGTACGAAAAGATCATAGGTCTCAGACTCAGATTTTTTGATCAGACTCCCATTGGCCGATTGGTAACCAGAACGATTTCAGATGTCGAAACCCTTTCCAATGTATTCAGTGATGGGATGGCGGCGATCGCGGGGGATATTTTGCAGCTGACGCTCATCATTGCTGTGATGTTTTATACAGACTGGAAACTATCCATTATCAGTTTGTCGATGATTCCGCTGATGCTTTTCTGTACTTATGTATTTAAAGAAAAGATCAAAGATTCTTTCAATGAGGTACGTGCGGCTGTTTCCAACCTGAACTCCTTTGTACAGGAACATATCACCGGAATGAGCATTGTTCAGATTTTCAGTAGTGAAGATATTGAGTACAGGAAATTTGAAAAGATCAATAAAGTACATCGCGACGCTAACATCCGGTCTATTCTATATTACTCCATTTATTTTCCCGTGGCGGATGTGATCGCTGCGGCTGGAACCGGGCTGGTGGTGTGGTATGGCTCCAGACAGATATTGGATGCTGAAGTTACCTTCGGTACAGTTACCGCTTTCGTGATGTTTATCAACCTTTTCTTCAGACCTATTCGCCAGCTTGCCGATCGTTTCAATACCCTTCAAATGGGAATTGTAAGTACCGACCGTATATTGAAATTGCTTGATAGTGACGAGTACACAGCGAATGAAGGCACATTTGACCCCGAGACGGTCAAAGGAAAAGTGGAGTTTAAGAATGTTTGGTTTGCCTACAACGAGGAAGAATACGTGCTGAAAAACATCAGTTTCAAAGTAGATGAAGGTAAAACTGTAGCGCTTGTAGGTGCAACAGGTGCAGGTAAATCTTCCATTATCAACTTGTTGACGCGTTTTTATGATATCAACAAAGGAAGTATTCTGGTGGATGATGTGGAAGTGGAAAAATACGAGCTCAATGCTTTGCGGAAGCATGTCGGTATTGTGCTACAGGATGTTTTCCTGTTCTCCGATACGATAGAAAACAACATCCGTTTGGGTGATTTTTCTATTACCAATGAAAAGATCATTGAAGCTGCGCGGTTGGTCGGAGTTCACGACTTCATTGAAAGACTTCCAGGCGGCTATCAATATAACGTAATGGAACGTGGCGCAACCTTGTCTGTAGGCCAGCGCCAGTTGATTTCATTTGTACGCGCCATGGTACACGAGCCGAAAATCATTGTATTGGATGAGGCTACTTCTTCTGTAGATACAGAAACCGAAGAATTGATCCAAAAGGCAATTGAGAAACTGATGAAAGGCAGAACAGCCATTGTTATTGCCCACAGGCTATCCACCATTCAGGAAGCAGATAAGATCATTGTGGTAGACAAAGGGGAAATCATGGAAGAAGGAAACCATGAACAACTCCTGGAAAAAGAAGGTTTCTACGCTAATTTGTACAGGATGCAGTATAAAGAGGTGTTGAAGATTGGTTAAGGTTCAATGTGTTTTTGGATAATTATACCGGTGCAGGGGGTAAAATATCGGATATTTATACCGGTGCATGGGGTAAATTATCTAAAAATGGAAAGTAGCCTTTTCTTTCGTGTACCTAACAACCTAAGATTTTTTCATAATTATTAAATAGTTTTTGTTAGAGTTAGTTTGACATTTCAATTTACCTGACTATTATTGTCAGCCATTCAACGTTGTGAAATGATTAAGTCAGTTTAGTTGAACTTAACATGGAGCAATATGCATCATACGTCCAATCACCTCTCGCTGCTACATCCAAAGGTTCATCTGTTATCCGATACAGAATGGATAATTCTTATTTACCTCACAAACGGCTTAACTTCAAAGGATATCGCAATTATTATGAATGTGATGCCAAAGTCTGTTGATAATTATAAAAATCGTATTGGTAGGAAGCTTGGAATGCAGGGCTATGTATGAATATACGATTGATAACAGAGTTATTTCAATAGGCGAATTACCTACTTCAAATTTTGGATACCTAAATAAATTCATATGATGAGTCGTCAAATTATACTCCTTATTATTGGGTTGCTGATCTTTT
Organism: Dyadobacter sp.; assembly: GCA_035998385.1. Taxonomy (GTDB): domain Bacteria; phylum Bacteroidota; class Bacteroidia; order Cytophagales; family Spirosomataceae; genus Dyadobacter. Next base: position 2,393 of record DASYHR010000167.1, read on the forward strand.
TTATTGGCTGTTTTCTCAGAATATATGACAATGTCGAGGATGGAACGGCCATTATGAACATCGGATTGTATTTGACAATTGTTTGGCTGATTGATGCATTTTTTGGCATAAAAAAGGAATTAGATAAACTCAGGAATGAAGTTAGAGATTTAAAGAGTAGGGATTTTTAGAATCTAGTCTGGTAAAACTAAAGATACTGGTAATGATGAGAAATCGGGCTCCCTGGCGGTTGCTGTTAGTTCTATTGAATACCAATTTTGTAGCCATGAATGAGGGTTGGAGTTCACGTTTAAATATT
>DASYHR010000184.1:0-2945 GCA_035998385.1 Dyadobacter sp.
TCATAAATAGAATTCGCGTAGAGAATTTGCCTGGCCACGTGCCGGCATGTTACTGCAAAACCATTCTCATTTACGAAAAATAACGTAGCCGTACCGGGTACTATATCACTGCCTGTGTAGTAACGAAGAATAAAATGAATGGGGCGGGTAAACTGATCAACTGACTCAATGGCTTCAACAAACATAGAAAAAGGGCTGGTAAATGACTTACCTGGGTTGTATAGGAATAACGGCTTCTGTCTGATCCCAGTTCAGAACCAGATTTGTACCACCTTCAATTTCTTCAAAATATATAGAAAACACCTCTTTGACCTGAGGATGAATCCGGATAGGCACTTCTACCTTTAAAACATTTTTACCATCATTGTATTCCGTACCCCACTGACCGGTTTCAGCATTGAGAATAACCTGCCAGCTACCAGGGCCAGGTACTGTCCATAAAGAGTAGCTACCTGCCTTCACCTCTTTTCCGGAGAAAAGCACATCTTCTTCAAACGTAATTACGGTTGCCTCGTTTGCCCCCGTACGCCATACTCTCCCATAAGGAGCCAGTGCTTTGTCCTGCGCCCTGCCAAAAATATATCTGTTCTTTTTTGCCGGACGTCCATATTGCACTTCGATATGAAGGTTATCCTTTTCCCACAAAGCCGTACCCGCAGGACTCAGAGACCTCGAATATTTTCGATAGCCAAAGAAACCTGAAAGCGACAGAAAAACAAAAAGCAGAGACAGGGAGAGCGTTTTCTTCATACGCAATCAGGGACAAAAAATGCGATAAAATGTATAGGTCACAGAAAACCGCAGAAAGTAGTAGGAGTCCTTCGTTGATGGATCACCCTGAACCAGCTTGTCCGTTGACACCGGTTCTCCTCCCAGATTGTCAAGGTAATCACTAAACGTTTTTCTGGCACCGTATTCGACGCCTAAATTCCAGGGGCGCTTAAACTGATACTTAATGCCTACACCATAAGGCAATACAATACCGCTGGTTTTGTAATTGGATGTCACTACGGTAGGCTTAAAACTGTTCATTCCTATCCCGCCAAAAACATAAGGAGTCCAGTTCACTGCAAAACGCCTGTCTTTGTAATCCAGAAAGTTATATTCTGCCACGGCACTTCCTTCTATAACCCGGGTGCGAAATGACATATTTCGCGCTTGCTGAAACGGATCATTACTTTTAGCATCATCGGCACCTATAATCCCACCGGCAATTTCAGCACGTAATGACAAGGCCGAATTGGGATTATATCGAAAAAACAAACTACCGCCTGGTTTAAAGAAACGCAACTTCAGTTGAGGTGCAATATCTCCCCGGTAATTAAAGCCTCCCACGCCTACACCCAGCTCTACCTTCTGAGCTGAAGCAGATGACAATGTAAAAATGATAAAACAACAAATACTTGCCAGTAACGGCAAGTATTTCTTTATGTAGTATGTAAGAATGTTATTCAACGGAACTTCATTTATCTCAGTGGAGGGCATTTGATTTGGGCCGGAATAATATAATGAATCTGAATCTGGCCAATCAGATAGTTATCTTTTAATGTCGGGCTGTTACCTCTGTCTGTACCTGGATTTCCAAATCCATTTTGCAACATGACCGCGTAGGGATCGGCATCAGGAGCCGTTCCTACATAATTCGCCTGTACAAACCTTTGAAGGCTTTCTGTCCGGTCTGCCCCTTTCCTTACGGCAACTCTTTCCTGTGTCCTGTTAGCGAAGTGCGCGGCAACCGGATCATTGGCGAATAAAGATGGATCCGCATAATCTCCATGAGCATCATCCAGATAATCTGTAAATGTCTTTCTGAAACCAAGCTCAGCAGAGATATCAAATCTGGAATTGATCTTGTATCTCACACCAATACCGACAGGGATAGCGAACTGAACCAAAGAATACTTTTTAGCATATCCTTCATTGCCCTGTCCTTCCGTTCCCAACGGCTGCAGTTTCACCCACGTTCCATTCAATGAATCTAAAGCTTTAGGATTGTGCGCAGTCAATGCGATCCCTGCAAACAAATAGGCTCCGAATTGTGGACGTCTGTCATAACTCCTGTTATCCGGAGTCAGTTTGAAAATTCCCTGAAGCGAAAACTCTTTAAGGTCATTACGGAAATGCAGATTTCGCGCGAAGAAAATGTTCGTTTCATGCTTGGAACCTTTGTTCATGATGTAATCATCGCCTGCAATACGTGCATAAGTAAAACTTGCTCTTGCAGCGAGACGTGGTGTAAAGTGTCGTGTGTAATTACCGGCTACGCTCCACCGCATCATTGCAAATGTGGATGCAAGCGGCCTTCTGTAAGGTGCCATATCACCATAGTAATTGGATGTTCCAATCCCAAAACCAACTGATGAGTAAGGCATAAAGATACCCCGGTTTTGTGCCATAACACGGGCATCCGTCATTAAGAAACTAAAGATCAGGATCATCGACAGTGCTCCGGATGCTTTTTTCAGTTCAGATTTTCTAAGCATTTGAAATCTTTTTTGTGCAAAAATATAATAGTTGATGGTTTTCCACAGATTATATCTCCTTTTCAACGTATTTCCGATTCATTTATTTGGAGCACGGACAAAATTTATATAATCCTATTTTCTGATTTTAGTTACATGCCCGCAACGTAGACCACACTGTAACAATAAAATAATGCATATGGGCGGAAACAAGATGAAAACTTCCTTATACTTGTATATTCCAAAATCCTGCATTGTAATGATTACAAGTAAGAATCTACAATTTTCATATTCCAATAACAAAAACTTCACATTTCCGGATATCACCTGCGGAGACAACGAAACCCTGCTTATCCTGGGGCAATCCGGAAAGGGAAAAACAACATTACTTCACCTGCTTGCATTGCTTTTGAAACCTCAAAACGGAGAAATAGAAATCAATAACAGGCAAATCAGCAACCTTTCCATATCTGAAATCACAAA
>DASYHR010000189.1:0-8477 GCA_035998385.1 Dyadobacter sp.
TTATCTCAGCACCAGGCGTCATATCCAAGATATCAAACCTGAGCACTGCCTTACCAAGGGTTCCATCAGTGAACTCAGGGTTGATGGTGACAGTGCGAACTGGATAGACGACTGTCTTGGTAGTAGACATGATCAGACGACCTGCCGTAGCTCGACTCTGACCGCTTTTTCCGGCAGGAATAGTAGCTGGAAAAAAAGTATAATCGTTGGCTTCCGAAAAACGAAAAGTACGGGTCCCTCCATCTAAAACGGGGCATGCTTGCGACCAAACTCGACCTGACGTCAAATAAATACCCAGTACCAACAAAAGCATATAGCGGATGCTTTGCTGTACCTTTAATGTACGATTTTGATAGATTTTTTTCATTGTTTTTGGTTGTTGTAGTGTACTTTTTTTTGTGTTAGTGTAAAACGGTTTAAAATTATATGAATCTATTTAAGTTGAGTTTACATGGTTTACAATGGATATATGGGGACATTTTTTTTATTTAACCACTACAATTCAGGTAAGTTATACACCTAATTAATTTCCAAATAATGTGATAAATGACATGAAACAGATTAATTTACTTTTTTATACATTTTAAACTCTTCCCTGTTCAGTGCATAATTATTGATAAATAAAAGCTAACATAAATACAATAACAAATCACAAATATTCAGCATTTTACTGCCTGTTTTTACTCTGAAATTGATTCAAAAATATTTTCATACATCTGTAACAGAAACCGATAAGTAGACAAATTCAAACTACACCTAAAAAATTTATACTACATAACTTGTGAACTTCCATAGTATAAATATCTGCGATTCGAATACACTCATTTTCAAATCACTAACTAGCAAATAATCTGTATCTAGTTCGATAGATAGCCCAACTTTCGATAGACAAATGTGGTAAAAATCAGTCGAAGCAAATGGCTAATATTTTATCGAAAAAGGTCGAAAATCTTATCAAAAATCGAAAAGAGTTATATATTAGGTAAGCAGATGTTTGTATTGTTAGTCCAGGAGGCTGGATGGAAGCGCGAAGAGGGAAAAATCTAGACCTTTGCTATTTCGACGAATCCGTATTCGAGCGAAACCGCCGGAGGAAGTTCAGTGTGAACAAATGACAAACTTTATCAGGAACAGTTGTCTATCAAACGATAGGCGGATGTAGAATAATGACGTCATTGATATTACATCGACGAAACGGATTTGCACGGCTGCAAGAAATAGTGAAGCAAAAAAGCCCTGCCCTATGGTAGAATTCACTGAGGTCGAAAAAACAAAAGAAGCATGGCTCAGATGTAATACCATCCAGACCATGCTTCCTTCAATCTTACGACCCCGCCTATACTTTACAACCGGGTATCGTCAATAACCTGCCTGCCCTATATCCAGCCTGTCAAATTTACCATCGGCATTCTGATGGAATTTGAAGAATACTTTAAAGGTGCCGTAGCTTCCGGCCTTGAAAGGACCGTAAATATCCTTTCCGTCGTTCTCTACTTTATCAATAGAGACAAACTTCTCTTTGCCCAGCGCACCTGCAAAGAAACGCTTGAAGTCAATATCACGTCCGTCGTCTGTCATTTTTACGTTTTCCGTAAAGAAGCTATACCAGCTCTTGTCACCCGCCTGAAGGGCCTCGAAAGCCTTACGTACCGATTCGTTTGTAATCTTTTCCATATTCAGTTTTGTTGGTTTTTGTTTTTGAGCAGATGTATTGCTTTTCGCACCTGATTGCCTCTGTGCAACAGCATGCAAAGACAGGCTCAGAAGCAGAAACAATCCCAGGAAATTAGATTTCATGTTGATTTTCGAATTTTTACTATAAGTCAATATTTAATAGTGAACCCGCCATTTAAATCACCTATCAGGGCAGAAGAACATTTTACTGTCTCACCATAGGGTGCTGCAAGTAAATAATGATCAGGTTTAAAAGCAGGAATGGTATTTCAATAAGTACGCCGCGAAGGTCGCCATCAGCCAGGTGAAAACAGATAATCAGCAATATCCCTGCAGACATCAGAAAGTTGCCCCAGATAAATGTTTTAGGAAAAATGATCATCGCAGCTGCAATAATGGTAATAATACCATTGATCATCAGAGCCATTCTTTCAAAATTCCATTTTGAAAACATCGTTACCATCTCCGGCTTTCCTGTAGCCATGGCAAAGCCTTGTTTGAAACCCATTGCCACTGCAACCAGCATCAGCAATGCATTAATAATTTTTAAAATCATGCGATGAAAATGTAAGTAGTGAATTAAGTAATACGATAAAAAATTCCTTTAAAAAGTAAAAATGAATTTTATGTAGAGAAATTTCATTGCTAATTATTCTACAAACACGCGAATAAAAGTCCGTTAAATTTCAAGCAATGTCATTAAAAACAGACATAAAAAAAAAAAAAAAAAAAACAATTCATCTTAGCAAATTAAAAGAAAATGTAATGTATAAGTATTCTTCTTTTATTCAACACTTATGAAACACATTTATTTAATATATTGAGCGTTGATTAATTATTAAAAATGCATTGGTCAGAGATATCATTAAAAATAGGATACATATTCAATGCATAAAAAGAAAATACGTAAATAGATCCAATCAAAGTAAATGTTGATGAACTATAAAACAAAGAGGGTGACACCTGCCCTGTCGGCACAAGTATCACCCTCCACTTAATTCCTGAAACTTAGCTCTACTTCCAGTTCTTTCTCAAAAAACGCAGCCAGTTTCCGTGCATCACGTTTTCAATATCTGTTGGCGTGTAACCTCTCTTTTCGAGTATTCCGGTTACCTTTTGCAAATCGGCGATGGTTTCGAGATCATACGGACTTTGCTCCAAACCAAAAGCGCCGTCCAGATCTGATCCTATTCCTATATGTAAAGCGTTACCTGCCAACTGACAGATATGATCGAGGTGATCCACCATCACTGCCAGGTCACAATTCATACCTTTCGGCGTTGATGTGCCCCGCACCCAGTTCGGCACCATCATCCAGGCATCCAGCGCACCGCCAATCACCGCACCGCGACTAATCAGTTCTTTGATCTGTTCGTCGCTGAACTGACGGTTGTGATTCACCAGGCTTCGACACAGGTTGTGACTCGCCCAAACCGGCCCGTTGAAATGATCCATGGCTTCCCAAAAACTGTCATCGCAAAAGTGCGTGGCGTCGAGAATGATATTGAGCCGCTCCATTTCTTTCAGCAGATCCTGTCCGGCTTTACCCATAAAACCGGAAGCGTCAGTTCCCTGTGCATAACGTCCCGGACCATAATGTGCAGGCCCGATGGCACGAAGCCCATAGTTATAGGCGCGCTCTACATGACCGAGGGTAACGAGAGAGTCAGCCCCTTCAAGACTCAGAATATAGCCGATCGGTTTGCTGTCGTTGGGTGTACCATCATTCCAGAGCGCAAGATGACTTTCGAGCTTTTCAAGATTATTGATCTGCACCATCTCCCTGCATTCCTCCATGCTTTGGTACCAGGCGATTTGCGCCTGCGTCATGGCCCATGCCTGCTCAGGAGAATTCCAACCAGGTATAAGGCTTCCGGGTTTCACAAACCTTGCAATTTGCGTGGCGACTACCAAACCTATATTCCCCTCACGTAACGCAGGAAAAGTCACCGTTCCTTTTGCCCGGTCAGGCTTATCGCTCATCCCCTCTTCTCTTGCACGAACCTCCGTGACCGGCAACCGCAAATCACGGTTCCACTCCACGGCATTCATACTCAGGTCAAGATGTGCATCGAAAATAAACATAGACTTATTGGTTAATCGTGTAATTCGAACAAGGCTTCAACCTCCACAGGGATATTATCCGGCAACGAACCCATTCCTACTGCACTGCGTACTCCGATACCGTTTTCAGTGCCGTAAATATCCGCGAAAAGTTCGCTGCAACCATTGATCACGTAGGGATGGCGTTCGAAATCTGCGGTACAGTTTACCATACCCAAAATCTTCACTACACGTTTTATTTTATTCAAGCTACCAACGTTTTCTTTGATCGTGGACAACATGGTCAATCCCACTTGACGGGCTGCCAGTTTGCCTGCTTCAATGTCCATATCGTCTCCGATCCGGCCTATGATCAGACTCTTGTCATCACGCACAGGCCCATGTCCCGACAGGTACAGATACTTCCCGTCGACGAGACAAGGCTTATATACACCAAGGGGCGTTGGTGCCGGTGGTAGTGTCAAATTCAATGCTGCAAATGCCTCTTCCGGGCTAACAATGATTGTTTCAGTACTCATACTTTCTGATTTTTATTTGTAAAAACTCGCATTCATTATAGCAAAGCATTCAAGGCCAATATACTGCAGAGGCCTACGATCGAAATAATAGTTTCCATCAGTGACCAGCTACGTATCGTATCCTTGATGCTCAGGTTGAAATATTCTTTAAACAGCCAGAATCCTCCGTCATTCAAATGAGAAAACATCAGACTTCCAGCTCCGATCGCCAATACCGCCAGTTCAGGATTGACCTGCTGTTCCAGCAAAGTCGGGGCTAAAATACCAACCGTTGTAAGTCCCGCAACCGTAGCCGATCCCACACATACTCGAATGATGGCAGCCATAAACCACGCCAGTATCAAAGGTGAAAGTGAAGCATGTTTGAGCAGCGCAGCGAGTTCGTTATTGGTGCCACTATCTGTCATAACCTGCTTAAAAACACCTGCACCTGCGATCACAAGCAAAATTCCTGAAACGGATTTAAATGCTTCTTCACAGGACTTAGATAGAAAAGCAACACTTCTACCTCTTTTTACTCCCAGGAAAATCCCGGCAAAAAGCACCGAAAGCAACATGCCAAACCACGGAAGCGCGATCAATGCCAATACATTTGAAACCAATCCCTCCTTCGGTATCTCAGAAAATGACCTTATTCCGGAAGTTGCAATCAGCAATACGACCGGTAAAAGTGCCGCCGTAATACTGATGCCGAGCCCGGGAAGTTCATGTTTCGGCCTTGGTTCGAGATTGAAAAAATCTGTACGGGGAACAGCCTCCATCCTTTTAAGTGTGCGACCAAAAAGTGGCCCTGCGACTACAATGGAAGGAATAGCGACGATGATTCCACAAATCAGCGTTTTGCCCAGATCCGCATGAAGCTGACTGGCGATGGCTGCCGGAGAAGGATGAGGTGGCAAATACCCGTGTGCTACCGACAAAGCGGAGAGCATGGGAATAGCGATGTATAAAAGTGGCAACCCGGTACTGCTGGCGATCATGAAAATAAGTGGAATCACGATGGCAAAACCGGCATTGTAAAAAAGCGGAATTCCTATGATAAATCCGGCAAACATCATGCCCCACTGGATATTTGCAATACCGAAAAACCTGACCAGTACATCCGTGATTTTCTGGGCTGCCCCGCTGTCTGCGACGAGTTTTCCCAGCATGGCTCCGAACCCGATAATCAGGATCAGGTCGCCGAGTGTATTGCCAATTCCTTTTTGAACCGAACTGCTTATGTCTACGACCGTCATTCCCGACACCGCCCCAAGTAACACCGACACCAGCAGAAAAGAGATAAATGTATCAAGTTTAAGGCCGGCGATCAGGTATATGAGTAACAGGATGGCAACAACGGTCGATAGAATAAGCATGGGTCAGGAATAGTAATTCTTAAATCGTTAAAGGCGGGTTATTCTTTGTCCCACCAGATGCGCGTCATCAGGTCGTCCGCACCTTGTCGCTGTACCGCCTCGTTGTAGGCCACTCGGTTCAGGGTTTGTTCACTTATCGGGTACAGGAACCTGCGGAAAATGCGGCCTCCTGTGGCGTTACCCGGATATACATTCGGTACCAGTGCAGGATAACCCGTACGTCGGTAGTTGTTGTAGACCTCCTGTGCATCAGGGAATAACCCAACCCAGAACTCTTTGTAAATTTGTTCGGTGCGCTGTGCTACCGTTCCGGATGTAATGAAAGCATGTGCTGCTACATAGCTGTCTACTCTGGCCTGCGGAATTATTCCGGTTGTACCGCTGATCAGATCCCATTGTCTCATGGCAGCGCGGATACCCGCTTCGTACAAACTTGCTGGCGTTTCAGTGGTATACCATCCTTTCAGCGCTGCTTCGGCGAGTAAGAAGTCTGCTTCGGCAACTGTAAACAGCAATAACGGAGCATCCTGCTTCAACACAGTGGTTTGTTTCGGTTCGGAATAGGTCACGAAGTCAGCAGGCTTCACCCCGTTGATTCCGGCAGACATTCCTTTCTGAATGGATTCGTCAGAACTCGCAACACCGTTGACATAAACTACTGAAAGTACACCCAAACGGGGATCGTTATTTGCTTTCAGGGCATTAATAAATACATCCTGGTATTTACCACCTTCGGTATTATTGTTCCCATCTGCCCGCATGTAGTTGTCATTCAGTAACTGCCATGCAATTGGATTTTTGTTGATATTCTGTCCGCCGGATGTATAGCTCACTTTTGCGATATCGGCATACTCACGAATGACGCCACCTGCAATGGCTTTGGTCACCCAGCTTTGCGAAGCAGTAGCGTCTACTTTGCTCAGACGCATTCCCAAACGCAACATCAGCGAGTAAGCGAACTTTTTCCATTTGGTGATATCACCCTGGTAAATTAAATCGGAGGTTCCGAAAGACGTAGCACTTGAAGTATTCAAACTGGCAGCGGCAGCCTCCAGCTCGTTGAGCATATCAGGATAGATCGTACTTTGTGTATCGTATTTAGGTTGAAATATCGACAGATTGTACCCCTGCCCCGCTTCGGAATAGGGAATATCGCCATAGAGATCCGTCAGACGACTGAAGCAATATACCTTCCAGATACGCGCCATGGCATACATATTCACCCTTGCGGGATCATCCTTCAGGGCTTTGATCACCTCGCCTATTTCATTGATCTGCGCCGGATAAGCGCTGGTAAACACACCGCCTGTGGCATTGACCTGCGAGGCCACGTATTTCGAACCGAAACCCTCTACATCATTATAACTGGTGGTATACTGCATCAATCCAAACAGAAGCGCACCTTTATTGCCGCTGAATTGCGCTCCGTCGTAAATCGCTTTACTGAATATATAGGGAGTATTTGGAACAGTTACCGCATTGGGGTTGGTGTTCAGTTCTACGAAATCCTTATCGCAGGAAGTAAGCAAAAGCGTACCGCAAGCTGCGAGTAATGTATGTTTTATGAATGACTTTCTCATTGCTTTTCTCTTGTTAGAATTTCAGATTCAGATTCACACCAAATGAACGGGTACGAGGCAAACCAATTGACTCAATACCTTGTGCTGATCCACTGGTTACACCTTGCTCAGGGTCAAAATTGTCTGTCTTTTTGTAGAGGATAAACAGGTTACGACCTACCAGAGATACGTTGGCAGACTGCACGCCAATACCTTTCAGGAAGCCGTCAGGAAGGCGATAAGACAATATCACCTGACGCAATTTGACGAAACTTGCATCGTGTACAAACAACTCTGTATATCGGTTCAGGTTGTTGTAGTACGCAGCACGCAGGTTAGCTACAGGAACAGTGTGTGAATACTCAGCACCATTTGCAGTTACACCCTCAAGCAGTAATCCATTTTCACGACCCGGTAAGGTTGATTTCATCAGCCCCAGACGCGTCGCATACACTTCCATTACAGAGAATATCTCTCCTCCAAACTTACCGTCCACCAAAACATCCAGAGAGAAGTTTTTGTATTTGAATGTGTTTGAAAGACCCATCGTGTAAGGATGCACGCCTTGACCCAGATACTGATTGTTGTCTGTCTGTACAGGCAGATTGGCATTCCTATCATAAATCACAGTTCCCTCTGCATCTCGTGCCATGCGGTAACCGTAAATCCCACCGAAAGGCATACCTACCTGGTTATTGATGAAGGCATTCCCGTTGGCAGATGTACCGATTGAGAAAGTACTAATCCCTTCGGCAAGCTTCAACACTTCACTTTTATTATAGGCAAAGTTGAAACCTGCATCCCACGAGAAATTGGCCTTTTTAACCGGAGTAACCTCCAATAACAATTCAACTCCTTTGTTGCTCAACTCACCCGAATTCAGGATTGCACTCGTGTAACCCGATGCCAGTGAAATAGGCACACTTACAATATCATTGGTTGATTTTTTGTCGTAAACAGCTGCATCCAGGTTCACACGTCCTTTGAAAAAACGCGCATTTAAACCAAACTCAATCGTTGTGGAGGTGAAAGGTTTTAAGGTAGCATTGGTAATGGCCGCAGAACTTACATTTTGAAGAGGAACTGAACTTGCGCTTGGTACAGCACTATAGGCCAGGTTGATCGCATAAGGATCAGGACCGCCGCCACCTACCTGAGCCCATGACCCGCGCAGTTTCAACACATCAATAGCGCGCGACATGGTGAAGATATCTGAAAGCATAAGGCTGCTCGCAAAGCTTGGGTAGAAAATACTATTGGCGGTCGGACTCAAAGTTGAGAACCAGTCCTGGCGACCCGTCGCA
>DASYHR010000202.1:0-4214 GCA_035998385.1 Dyadobacter sp.
ATGAGGCAGTTTGTAAAAGACAAAGAGGCCCGGATTACGGATTTTGCTTCGCAGGGGTTTTCCGCTATTAGCAATAATTCACTCGTTGATAAAGACTTTTTTCAAGGTAACAAAGGGATATTCGGCTTCTTCAGAGACCGGTCGACGGGGAAGAATTTATGGACTGCCCCCAATTCCTACGTAAATAAGACAATCAGTGAGCAAAACTGGTACACCGCCAAAACGCCTGGTCCGGTTCAGAAGCTTATACATCAGGTTCAACCTGAACTTGAAAACCTCTTTCACCAGATTGAAAATATCCGGCAAACTGACTTTGAGAGAATCACACTTTACCAACTACTCGAAAAGCACATCTACAACCTATCGTTACTAGGCGAAATTCGCAAGGAATTTGATGTGTTGCTGAAGCAAAATAATCAGGTTCATATCTCAGACTTCAACAAGAAGATTCTGGAAATCGTCGCTCAGGAACCGATCCCTTTTATTTTTGAAAGATTAGGGGAAAAATACAACCATATATTGGTCGATGAGTTTCAGGATACATCGAAATTACAGTTTGCAAATCTTCTACCACTGTTAGAAAATGCGCTGGCAGATGGCTATTTTAATTTGATTGTAGGAGATGCAAAACAGTCCATATATCGATTCCGTGGCGGAGACATGGATTTACTATTGAATCTGGCACAAAATGAGGTGATGCAACTCACTACCGTGTTAGGTGAAAATTCTTTCAACGATGAACGTCTTCATAGTCTGAATAATTACCTGACTGTGGATCATCTTCGGACCAACAGAAGAAGTTTCAGGGAGATTACTGAGTTTAACAACCGCTTTTTTGCTTTTGTGTCGGCTGAGCTAAGCAGTGAATATCCTCTAGTTGGCGAGGTTTATGATCAGCATTTTCAACAGGAAATACCAGATGGCGTAGCCACGGGCGGCCATGTCCAGATGGAGTTTCTGGATAAGCGTGCGCCGGGAAACGAGGCATCAAACGACGCTCCTGAGGTAATGGTCAGCAGGGTTGTGGAAATCATTGAGGAGTTAAAATCCACCGGATACAACTGGCGGGACGTAGCCATTTTATGCAGAAAAAAGTCAGAAGCGGCTGCTATTGCTAACCTGTTGAAAGAAAAAGGTTTTCCATTGATCTCCGACGATGCATTATTATTGGCTTATTCAAGGTCAGTACACTTTGTGATCTCTTTTATGAAAGTGTTACAATCGTCTGACGACAAACTAGCCAGGTATGAAGCAGCCTATCTTTTCCACCATGTGATTCGTAAGCAAAACCCCGCGTCGTCAGAATACGAAGTAATGCGAAAAGTTTGCACCGAGCCAGGTCTGGACAGCTTTCTCACTTATTTTTCCAAATGGGGAATTTTGCTAACGGCATTCCGTTTAAGGCAACTATCTGTATTTGAGTTAAGTGAGAAGCTGATACAGACCTTCGGACTATTCGAAAACAATTCAGATAAAGAATACCTGTTTCGCTTTCTGGATGTGGTACAGGAATTCGGAACGCGGAGAACCAACCATTTGGGTGACTTTCTGACGCATTGGGAATCTGCCAAACATAAATTATCCATTACAATTCCTGCAGATACAGACGCGGTAAGGATTACGACCGTTCACAAATCCAAGGGGCTGGAATATCCCGTCGTGATTGTACCTTATGCGAATTGGAAGTTTGCTCCGCAGCCAAGCCTCGACCGGATCTGGGTAGATCTGGATGAGGTTGATTATGATGAACTTTCTATGCCGGGAATGTCGGCAGAATCAAAAGCCAACCGGAAATTGCGGAGCTCAATGGTATCTGTACAGAAGGATCTGGAAAATACACTTGTAGCTGATCAGTATGAAAGCGAAAAAACGCGGAAACTCGTTGAAGCAATGAACTTGCTTTACGTAGCATTTACGCGACCGATTCAAAGACTGTATGTGCTGGCAACCAGAGAAACAAAGTGGGAAGGATCGCCTAATACAGCAACCTGGTTACACGATTATCTCAATCAGCCCGATTTCCAGCCAGGCTGGGATGACGGGATCACGAAGTATGTGTTGAATCAAAGCCACGGAGCATGCCGGCATGCGCATGTGATAACTGATTCCGAACCCTTTGTTCTGAATGAGATACTAAGCAACGACAGGACGAGTACGCTCAGGCTCAGGAGGATGGCAGACAGGATTTTCGATATAGAAACCTTTGAACCCAAGTATGACAGACTGCAGAAGGTACGCTACTTCCTGACGCGCCTCAGGAGTATTTCAACAATGAAAGATACTGTGACCAGTCTGATCACAGAAGGAATTTTTACCAGTGCAGAAGCTGAGGAGATCATCCGTCATGTTGATTTCCTGATGCGCAATCCCGATTTGCAGGATTTGTATGATGATGAAAACCTGGTCAGGAACAATAAAGATCTGCTGTTGCCCGGAGGCAAAATGCTACATATAGACAGGCTGGTACAAAAAGTGGATGGCCAGCATGTTTTTATGTCGTTTATTGGCGGAAACGGTACAGACGAACATAAAAGACATTTAAGAAAGCTGATCCAGACGTTTAAAAACACGGGCAAAGCTGCCCGAGGTGTATTAGTTACACTCGAAAATGAGATGGTTGAATGGGTTTAAATACTAAAATATGCAGATTGAAATAAGACAGATTACTGGGCAAGACAATCAAAAACTGGCAGGTATTATCAGAAACACGTTGCTGGAGTTCAATGCAGCCAAACCAGGAACAGTTTACTACGATGAAAGCACTGACCACCTGAGTGAGCTTTTCAAGCAACAAAACAGCGTTTACTACGTAGCGTTGATTGATGGTGAGCTGGTAGGGGGAGCGGGGCTGTTTCCTACTTCGGGCCTTCCAACAGATACCATCGAGCTGGTGAAGATGTATTTACTCCCAAAGGCACGTGGTCTTGGTCTTGGTAAGAAATTGATTATGAAAACTTTGGAAACAGCCGTAGCGCTGGGCTACTCCAGAGTTTATCTGGAAACAATGGCTGAGCTGTCTGCTGCCGTACAAACTTACACACATCTGGGTTTTATCAGTCTATCCGAGCCGCTCGGTAATAGTGGTCACCATTCCTGTGAAATATGGATGATCAAACAATTGGATTGATAGTTTGACTGATGTAGTTGATACAATAATCAGCACAAAAAAAATCGGTGCTGAACGGGATTGACGCTTTAATAGTGAATTTATGCTTTAAATGTAACCATAATTGCGATGTAGTTACAAAAAAACAAAGTGCTTACAATTTATGTAATAATTATTTCAATAAATAACACATTTTAAATGTAGAATTTATTTCTATCGCATACCGTATTAGTGTAGACACTTATATCGAAAAAATAGTTAACAAAAATCAAGGAATCTGATTATTTTCTGAGTTAAATGGACAAATTTGGTGATATTCACGGAAATTTTCGCCGTCAAATACGTCCACAGCTGCGACTTACTCAACGTTATGCGCTTTTCCTTTCAGCAACAGGTCCTGGCCGGGATCTCATTTTCTATCATACTGGTAATCATCGTAGGATTGACCTCCTACCAGTCTCTGGTTTTGCAACAGCAAAATGGTGCGCTGGTGAACCATACCCGGGAAGTGATGAACTCATCTACTTCTGTAAAAAATCTGCAACTCACTGCTGAGTCAAATATCAGGGGTTATGCGCTTACCAAAACCAATACATTTGAAAATTCCTATCAAATGGCCGTTGAGAGAATTTGGGATGAGGTGGATGATCTGAGAACGTTGGTTAACAATAATCCGGAGCAAACGGTACGCATTGATTCACTTAGTCTGGTATTGACAGGTAAGCTTGATGTGATGAACAAGCAGCTGGATATGATCAGCAGCAATAATTTTGACAGAGACTCTCTGAGATCCTTCATCCTGCAGGGCAAAATGCTCTCATCCCGAATAGACTTTTTATTCGACAGAATTGGTAATACAGAACAGGCTCTGCTAATCGAAAGGGAGGCAAAGGCCAGAGACAGCGCCTCATATGCCAAGCTTTTTATCATCTGCGGCACAGCTGTATTCATGTTGGTTATATTCGTCATGTTCTATTTTATACGACGCACCTACAACGCACAGCTGCTTTCAGAACAAAAAACAAATAAACTTAATGGCCAGCTCGAGGCAATATCAGTCCTGGATCGGGAGAAAAACTGGATTTTAAGTGCCGCTGCTGAAGTGGGT
>DASYHR010000213.1:0-2277 GCA_035998385.1 Dyadobacter sp.
TGCCCCGAAAGCACCTGTTAAAA
This sequence comes from Dyadobacter sp., assembly GCA_035998385.1. Classification (GTDB taxonomy): domain Bacteria; phylum Bacteroidota; class Bacteroidia; order Cytophagales; family Spirosomataceae; genus Dyadobacter. The sequence goes on from DASYHR010000213.1 coordinate 24, forward strand.
TGGTGGCTACAGCGATGAAGATCAAAACTGATCTGATGAAATCATCCGGGATGAACAGCAGGGTGAAAAACCGGAACAATGCATAGAGTCCAAGTTTGGTAAGTAATCCCCCGAAAACCGCTGCCACCGCGGACGGAGGGGTATGATAGGAAGATGGCAACCAGAAATACAGCGGAAAGACAGCTGACTTAATTCCGAATCCTATCAGGAAAAATATAGCGGTCAGATTTACAATGCTCCGATCCTCGAGTGCGGCAATTTTAATGGAAAGATCTGCCATGTTCAGCGATCCGGTGATTCCATAGAGGATCCCGATTCCTGTTAGAAAAAACATCGATGCAAGGATGTTCATCGCCATGTATTTCACAGCTCCTTCCAGCTGCGGAATTCTCCCTCCGAGTGTTAGTAACACAAACGAAGAAATGATCACTACTTCAAACCAAACGTATAAATTGAATATATCGCCTGTTAAAAACGCGCCGTTTAATCCCATGATCAGAAAGTGAAATATGGGAAAATATCCGAAAAGCATTCTGGCTCTCCCCACTCCCACTGCCGAAAAAATAGACACAGCCAAAGCTGCTATGGAGGTGAGCAAAACCATGGTGGAGCTGAACAGATCAGCCACAAATACGATTCCGAATGGCGCATCCCAATTGGCGCCGTTCATTGTGAGAATACCGCCATTGTATACCTTTACGAACAGCGCAACTGCCAATAAAAAGCCTAAAAGTGATCCTGCGATGCTGAGTATCATTTGTGGGACCGTCTTCTTAGGCAACACAAGCTGAATCAGCGCTGTAAACAAATGAACTAGTACTGTGGCTATTATGTGATTGTCAATCATATGTCTTCTTCCTGAGGGGTATTCAGTGTGTCCAGATCATCGGTTCCGAGGAGCGCATACACACGTTTAAGTAAAACAATTGCAAAGGATGTAAGCCCGAAACTGATTACGATGGCCGTGAGAATTAAAGCCTGCGGAATAGGATCGGCATAAATATCTTCGAATACCTCCAGATTTGCCGCCATCACCGGTGGCTTCCCTTTGGTGATCGTTCCCAGCAGGAAAATCAGGATATTCGTACCGTTACCCAGCAAAATAATTCCAAGTAACAGGCGAACCATGCTTCTTCTTAATATCAGATATACACCGGAAGCATACAGCGCACCAATCAGAAAGACGAGTAGTAGCTCCATAATTAATGTGTTTCAAGTGATATGGTAAATAAAATCGTGAGCACCACGCCAATCACCACCAGGTAAACCCCTATGTCGAAAAGTAGTGCGGAGCCTACCATACCGACAACCGGAATAGGCTCGTCAATCCATAGTCCGGTCATGACAGGCAGGCCAATAAAGACGGGCAAAAACATCGCTACAGCAGCGACGATTAAACCTACCGGAATCATAGCGGACGGTTTGTATTTCAACATTTTCATTGTTTCTGCAGTACCAAAAGCAAAACTGTGCAACACAAATGCGATGGCAGCAACGAGTCCGCCTACAAACCCACCGCCCGGATAATAGTGGCCGCGCAAGAGCAGGAATACAGAAAACAGTAAAAGTATAGGCAGCAAATACCGTGATGCCGACTGTAATATGGGACTTCTCATAACATTACTCTTTTTCAGATGTTTTTAACCTCAATTTGATCAGACTGTAGACCCCAATTGCCGAAATACTCAAAACGACGATTTCAAACATGGTATCCAATCCCCGGAAATCCACCAGTACAATATTGACAACGTTTTTGCCCTTGGCAAGGGAGTAAGCAAACTTTCCGTAGAACTCGCTGATGTCTTTTACGGTAGGTATCTGCAAAACCTTAATGGCAGTAAGCGACAAAAGGATGCCAAATAATCCGGCTACAAATGCGTCACGTATGACGATAGCGCGGTTACTATGCGGAACAACCAGAAATGAAGGCAGATTGAACAAAACAAATACAAACAAAACAACCGTCAGTGTATCGATTGTAAACTGAGTAATGGCAAGGTCCGGCGCGCTGTAAAAAACAAACATCAGACAGATCGCATAGCCAATAATACTGGTGCCTACTACAGCGGTAAGCCTGGAAGTGGTGGTGACAGTGAGGTACAGCGCACCCAGCAAAATCAATACATTGATTCCTTCATGAACACTTATAGGGATTAATTTACCGTAGTCAATGTAAATCGGTCCTCCTTTTACAAGTTCGTAAATGAGTAGTATTTCAGCGAAAATGATAATTTTGATCAGGTAAGACCGCAGA
>DASYHR010000251.1:0-2065 GCA_035998385.1 Dyadobacter sp.
TACAGATTCAGAGAAAGTGAATTTTCTCGCACATGAGCTTAATGTAAGCAGGGTGAGAAGAGTGAACAGTATGGAGATTTTGAAGCGGAAGTTGTGATGATTTTTCAATGTTGTATACTTTAATTATAAATTTGACCTATCCCGTGGATGGCAGGGGAATACTTCATTCCCTGCTATTTTTATGCCAGAGACGTGAAATCTCCGTTTATAATCAGATGTCAAAAATCAACACGGGCAGTAAAGTAAGGTTGTTTGAACTGAATACTAAAACCAGCCCCGATGAGCTGGCATAACCGGGATACGATCCAGAGTCCCAATCCGAAGCCATCAGACCGGAGATCCTGTTTACTGAATTCCTGCATGAGCATTGCAGGGTTTGTAATATCTGCATCAGAAACATTAGTGATCTGAAGTGAGATTTGATGATCTTTAACAACCAATATTTTCATGGATTAATCTGATAACTTATAGTGGTGAGCCTAACGGATTTTATAGATTACACTATCAAGCTGTATCGAATTTGCCTTGACTACAGGCTTGCCTGAAGCCGAAACAAAACCACCTGTGCTATCACGCATTTTACCTTTCACAATAATATGTTTGGCTTCAGCAATCAATGGAAATAATTCCCGTGCCGTATGTGGAGGCAATGATATAAGCTTCCCCGAAAGACTAAATGTGTTTTCTGTTTTTTTCATATCATCTTCAGGAACAGATCCTGTAACCTCTGCTTCAGTCCCTTCTGTGGGTTCCGGAGGAGAGATCACAGACAAGTCTATTTTCTCATCTGAGGATTGTTTGGATATATGACTAAGTTCAGAAACGAGATTCGGGCCATGAGCACGCCCAGCCAGTTCGTGGTGCTCAATTTTGGCTTCGATCCTTGCATTCACCGGAGCAATATCCATAACCGATCGCGCAGTATCAGGCGGGAAATGAAGCCAAATTTCACGGTCATTTGAGGAGATCATTATTTTATCAATATCGCCATCGTGATTACTCCCGTATTTGACTACCATTCCTTTTACAGTTTTCAGGTTGAAAGCAGGATGAGCAGGTTTAAGATTGGTGTCTTGCGGAGGAAGCTCCTTGTTTCGTTGAGATAAAAACAAAAACCAACCCGTTACCAGTAAACCCCAGCAACAGGAAGATTTTGAGCCATATTGACGTATTTTCATTCAACAGGATGATAGGTTTCCTTCATAAAAAATAGGCAAATGAAGAAAGCAAGTGCCGCTGTACCACTCAGAAATAAAAATGCGTGCCTGAAAGAATAGGCATTAGCAATATATCCTCCGGCAGCGTTACTCAGGGAAGCACCAAGCCCAACTGCAGTGATCAGAATGCCGTTAGCGAGGTTAAAACGTCCTGATCCTTTTGTCAGATCCGCGATGATCAGGATGCTCACCACGCCAAATATCCCCGCAGAGAGCCCATCAAGGATCTGTACCGATGTGATAAAATAGGGATTAGGACTGATTGTATACAGGATACCACGAACAGGCAATGCCGCGAAGCAGACAAGCATCAGCCATTTTCTTCCATGCCTGGATTTATGGCTGCACCAGGCGGCTGTCGGAACCATCACAAGTTGCGCAATCACAATACACGCCGACATATATACCGACGCATCGACCTTATTGGCTGACACGATATACTGGCCTGCCAAAGGCAACATGGCGGCATTGGCAAAATGATATAGCACGCAACATGTTGTAAATATCAGGAAAAGCGGATTGGAAATAATGCTTCGATAAGACTGAGCGCCGGGCTCATCTCCATCTGCTAAACTCCCGCGTGACAGCTGATGATTGATCTGACTTTTGTCGATAAAACGTAAAAACAAAATGCTCATTAGCGAGAGCAGAAATGTAAAAATAAAAATAGCTTGCAAACCAAAATAGTAGCCAATAACGCCCGAAATCAACGCGGAAGTCACATTTTCACCATGGTTAAACATTTCATTACGTCCTGTACGCTGCTCGAGTTTTTCATATCCGACCAATCCCAGCGTCATCGCTGCTATGGACGGCGCAATGAACGTGGCAGCCATACCAACAATCAC
>DASYHR010000536.1:0-5292 GCA_035998385.1 Dyadobacter sp.
GGAGGCAATTCCATTAGCACCTCTGAATTCAAAAATTATACGCTCAATGATGGTACAGTACTTATTGCCGTCACACTGACGTCTAATTTTAGTTCTGTGAAGATCTCCTTGCTAGGAGGAGGCGCAAATGGGGTGCGCATCTATTATGCGTACTATCCAAATAACCCTACAAATTCATCTAACCCATATCCATCAATCGCCTCTGACTGCGGACTACCCAATGCGACTACACTAAAAAGCACGGGTCTTAGCATATTGGGAAGTACAAACGTACTAAACTCCGAGCGGGCTATCGACGTGGACGTGACTTCATCAACGTACTCAACATTTCGGGTTGGAACACTGAGCGCTCTTGCGACTTTGACGCAAACATATCATTTCAACGGGGATAGCAACGTAGGAGATGGAATTAGAATCGTTTTGGGGTATGGAGCACCATCATTAAACGTAGAACTTCTAAGCGGGATTACCGTACAAGCGTATAGGGGAAACAGTTCGTACGGAAGTAGTGTAAATATAAATAACCTTTTAACTCTGGGACTTGGAAGAGTTATTCTCAACAGTGATAAATTCGAGATATACTTTATTCCCAATAAACCAGGTGCTAATGATGGATTTGACCGGGTTGATGTAACATTGAATCTAGCAGTTGTTTTGACGACGGGCGATGCACTATATGTCTATGATGTCCGGAGAATACCAGAGATACCAACCTCTCAGGATGTGACACACTGTGAAAACCTGGGAGCAGTTAGCTTGTCGGCATTGTCTAACCAAGAGAATTTATTAGGGAACTTATTGACATTTAATTGGTATCAGGAACCTTTTGGAGGCACATCAAACGGGATCGGGAAGACATTCACACCAACAGGATTGACGGCTCCCATATCGAAGCAGTACTATGTCGATGTGTTCAAATCCGGATGCCCGATCACGTCACCTTCAGCGAGAAAAAAAATCAATTTTACAATTCTAAAGACTTCTCTACTCCCTCCACTTAACATATTGCCATAACCAGAATACCAAATTTTTCTATATATCTATCTATCACAATTAACAGCTCATTTTATGAAAATCAAAATTACCTCCATGTGTTTTGCCATCATGCTTTTGATGACAGCGTTCAATGCTAAAGCCGACATCTTCTACGTAGTTAGCGGCGAACCGTTTACTTTGAATACAGGCTTAGCAAGCCTGCATGAATACAATTGGGAAATTACAGAAAATGGAAATACCACTACAACCACTTTAGGTTCTGCGAGTGGTGGAATTTTAACCAGAACTTTTAGTCTTGCTGCAAACTCAAAGACAGCAGTAGTACAAACTTTAAAACTTTCCGTAATTGACATACTAGGCAACTGTTTGTCTAATGTCGCACAGCATTCAATAGTTGTTTTGCCCAAATTAACAGCTGTAATTGATTCAAGTATAGATAAAATTTGCCAAGGTACCGATGTAGAAGCTCTTTTGACTGCCAACCTTGGAGCAACGTTGACTGATGCCCTAGGTATAGACTTTACCTACTCGTGGACTAAAGTGGGAGATGCTGGCAACACAGTTTTATCAACTACCTCCCAATATACTGCAACAGAAGTTGGATCATACATTTGCGCTATTGCTTACAAAATGCCGACAGATGCGAAAGGATCTTCAAAGCTTCTTACTGCAATCACTCAACCTCTTGCCAAGGCAGTTAACATCACATTACCTGTTGACGCACCTCTACTTTCTATCGACTAACTCCTAAGGATAAAATTACAGGTAAAGGAATCTGATTACATACATGAAGAACATTATCCTTTTAACAGTACTTTTATTTCTTTCCCGTCTTGCTTTTGGGCAAGGCGGGAAAAAAGAAGTGTTCATATGTAATGGCACAAATATTCGAATCAAGGCGACTTCGACGGGGGCAAACGGATTCGAATGGCGTAGAAACAATCAGATTATCCCAGGATTTTCAGGAAGCGAACTTCTTACTTCAGAAGAGGGTAGCTACACTGCAGTAGCTTTGAACATTGACGGGTGTGCTTCAGACCAATCTGTCATCATCGCTCTCGAATTCCGCAAACCCGTTGCCGTAAACGATTATATAAAGGGGACCAGAAACACAGTTGCATATATTAGCCCGCTGGAAAATGATGCGACATCGTGCGCCGAATTGGATCCTGCCACGATCGTAGTCAAGACAACACCCGGCAAAGGTTCTGTAAGTATTGTAGATGGTCAGTTTGTTTATCAACCCCTTACGGATTTCTCCGACGTCGCCGAATTCAAGTATACCGTAAGAGACAAAACAGGACAGGAGTCAAATATTGCAACAGTGACGGTCGATTATTCCGGAGCACTACCCGTGGTACTGACCAATTTTAAGGCGGTAAAACAGGAGTCGACTACCTTGCTCAGCTGGGTGACAACATCTGAAAGTAACAGCGAAAAATTTGCTATTGAAAGGAGCACTGATGGTAAAAACTGGACTGGCATTGCGTACGTAGATGCCAAAGGAAATTCGTCCGAAAATCAGGACTACGCATATACTGACAATTCTCCGGAATCCGGAATCAATTACTACCGACTTAAAATGATAGATCTTGATGGCAGCTTAGCCTACAGTATCATCCGATCGGTTCATTTTCCCGAATTCTCCTGGGCTACCTTGTACCCTAACCCTGTTAGTCATACTTTACACATCAGTATCAGGAACAAAGAGGTGAAGAAACTTCGTCTCATTAACCCTACTGGTCAGGTCCTGCTACGATCTGATGTCAGTTCCAAAGAAATGGATCTCAATATGCAGCCCTATAGTTCAGGTGTATTCTTTGTACATCTTGAGCAGGAAAACGGTTTAGTTTCCATCTTCAAAATATTCCACGAATAACCACTAGTCTATCTGACCGCTTTCGTACAAAAGTGTTCGATTGCGGACAGCTCACTTCCGATAAATTGCATCAAATGGCCTGAGAAGGCCATTTTTTGTTTTGGTATATATTTTTATACAAAGAACTATGTTATACAATGTACCATATCAATTGTGTAATTTTACGAACCATCTATCAGCCAAACGGGGCCGTCGGAATCAGAGAACATGGAAATTTTCCCGTTTCTCACGTCCAGGACCCAGACCAATTACTCTAAACACAATGATTAAAAATTACTTCAAAATCGCGTGGAGGAACCTTCTGAGAAACCGTGCATTTTCAGCCATCAATATTACCGGGCTTTCTATAGGCCTGGCTTCCTGCATGCTCATCAGTCTGTATGTATTGGACGAATTGAGCTTTGATCGGTTTAATGAAAATGCAGATCGCATTGTTCGTGTCGTTTTCAAAGGAGATATGAATGGATCGAAAATCAACGAGGCTCACGTGATGCCACCTACAGCCTCCACGCTGCAGGCAGACTATCCCGAAGTAATGGAAGCAACCCGGTTACGACAGGCAGGAGAACAAAAGGTGATAGTCAATACCAAACAATACAATGGCGATGTCATGTTTTTTGCCGACCCCAACATATTTCAGGTGTTTACCTTACCATTGATACAGGGAGACGCAAAAACTGCCCTCGCCCAGCCTTATCAGGTAGTACTCAGTGAAGCTACGGCCGTGAAATACTTTGGCAAAACAGATGTATTAGGAAGTATCATTAAATTCAAAGGGTCAGACAAAGCAACGAAAGTTTCCGGCGTGATGCGTAATATGCCCGCCAATTCTCACTTTCATACAGACATGCTGATGTCTATGGGAAGTCTTCCCGAAGCGAAAGGTGATTCCTGGATGACCTCAGAATTCTTTACATATCTGCTGTTACGTCCCGGCACAGATTACAAACAACTTGAAGCTAAACTTCCTGAAACAGTGGAAAAATACATGGGACCTCAACTACAAAAAGCGATGGGCGTGACCATGGCAGAATTCCAAAAAAGCGGCAACCGCCTGATGCTGAAACTACAGCCACTCACAGACATACACCTGTTCTCAGACTTTGTATACGATCTCAGTCCCTCAGGTGATATGCGTTATGTTTACATTTTTAGCGCAGTTGCAGCCATTATTCTTGTCATTGCTTGTATCAATTTTATGAATTTATCCACCGCCAGTTCTTCCAAACGGGCTCGGGAAGTGGGTGTAAGGAAGGTAATGGGATCACAAAAGAGCGAGCTTGTCTTGCAATTCCTGATGGAGTCCATATTACTCACGGCCTTTGCCATGGTATTGGCTACATTTTTGGCTTACATAAATTTACCGCTCTTTAATCGCCTGTCAGGAAAGGATTTAACATTTGAGCTTCAAACACTTCCAGTTCTCATTCCGTCGCTCATTGTATTTGGTTTGCTCGTAGGCATATTTGCAGGGAGTTATCCGGCATTTTTTCTCTCCTCCTTCAAACCCATCACCATTCTCAAAGGAAAATTCACCGCCAACAAAAACAGTATTAGTCTGAGAAGCGGGTTGGTCGTAGTGCAGTTTTTCATATCCGTTACTTTGATGATCGGTACCACAGTGGTTTACCAGCAACTCAAATTTATTCAAAATAAAAAGCTGGGTTACAACAAGGATCAGGTGCTGATACTTGACACCTGGGCTCTGGGACAACAGCAGAATTCATTCAGGAACGAGCTGTTACAAAATCCGGAGGTAGCCGAAGTAAGTGCGTCATCGTACCTTCCTGCGGGGCCGTCCTATAATAACAATTACATGATGTATGCAGACCAAAAAAGTAATGACCTGGTGAATGGAATCCGGTATGAAGTCGACGACAAATACATTTCAACAATGGGAATGGAGCTCGTCAGTGGCAGAAATTTTTCTGAACAATACGGAACAGATTCGTCGGCGGTGATCGTAAATGAAACCGCGGCCGCAATGCTCGGATTGAAAGATGCCGCGGTTGATCATACAATCAGCCGCAATGATAATGAGGGTAAAAAAACTACTTATCAGATCATCGGAGTTGTAAAGGATTTTCATTTTAAATCCCTTCATGAAAAAATTACCCCGCTGGTAATGACGCTGGGTGGAAATTCGGGTAATATGATTGTTAAGATTAAAACAGAGCATTCCGAGATGCTGTTGAGTAAAATAAAATCTCTTTGGGGCACGTATAAAACGGAGCAGCCATTTTCCTATTCCTTCCTGGACGCACGTTACGACCAGACCTACAAGGCAGAACAACAAACAGGGCAAATCCTGAGTATATTCACCGGTCTCACCATCTTCGTGGCTTGCCTGGGTTTATTCGGACTTGCAACCTTCACGGCGGAACAGCGCATCAAAGAAATCGGCGTTCGCAAAGTAC
>DASYHR010000266.1:0-4583 GCA_035998385.1 Dyadobacter sp.
ACAATTTTAAGTTAAAAATGTGTTATTCTTGCATGAAGGGAAATCTATATTGAGACCCTGTTTTTAAAAAAGGTTACCGGATATATTCTCGTGCTGAAAGAGAAGATTTGCTAACCGATCACCATTGACTACATGAATACCCTCATAAACAAACAAGTGCTGTTCCGGGATATCGGACTGATTGACTACCAGGAAGCCTGGGATTTGCAGGAGAAAATTTTTGCTGAAACAATTGCGATCAAAACGCAGAACCGCGGATTAGAAGCAGAACAACAAGACAGCACCCCCAATCACCTTCTGTTTTGTCAGCATCCGCATGTGTACACGCTCGGGAAGAGTGGAAAACCAGATCATCTTTTGCTGCACGAAGAAGAACTGGAAGCCCGTGAAGCCAAATACTACAAAATAAACCGGGGCGGAGACATCACTTACCACGGTCCGGGGCAACTTGTGGGCTACCCTATTCTCGATCTTGATAATTTCTTCACGGATATCCATAAATACATGCGCTTGCTTGAAGAAGCAATTATCCGGACCATTGCCGATTTCGGTTTGGACGGGGGGCGTATAGACGGGCTTACGGGAGTTTGGCTTGATTATCAGGAACAGAAAAACCCCAGGAAGATTTGTGCACTCGGTGTGAAGTCCAGCCGGTGGGTGACAATGCACGGTTTTGCATTGAATGTCAACACAGATCTCTCGTATTTTGGAAGTATTGTCCCATGCGGAATTCAGGGTAAGGCAGTCACTTCTATTGCAGCAGAAACGGGAAACCCTGTCAATATGAACAAGGTTTCGCTTAAATTAAAAAATCATCTGGCAGATTTATTCGAAATGGAAATAATCGAATCGTAACTGTCTACACCAATTGATATATTCATGAAAAAAGATATTCCATTTTACCCGGTACAAGGAATCCAGGTTGCTATTGTAAGAAAAATCAATGAAGCAAATGTACCGGAATGGAGCGTGGTATTGATCAACAGAAATCCTGACCCTATTAATACGGTTATGGTGACCTCAAAAGGGTACGCAAGTGCTGAGTCGGGCGCCGACCCGGCTCAGAAAACATCGACCCTGCGTCACTTTTACCCTGAAATAGCATCTGAAAAACATCAGGTAGTAGAAAGTATTATGCCGGAAGTTTTCCATCTCTACAACGAATTCTGGATCAGCTACTTCCTTGATAATCAGGTTTACGATAAAAAGTTTATATTCGTACCCGACAGTATTATTGAAGACAATATCATTGATATCGCCCCTTTCGGACTACAAGGCGTATTACACGAATAGGTGGCGGGAAATTTCAAGCACACACTATGACAGATGATTTCCGGAAACGCGCTAAAAATCTGCTAATGCTCGACATTGAGACCGTGGCGTCACACGCCAGTTATGATGCTCTTTCTGAACGAATGCAGAAGCTGTGGGATAAAAAATCACTGGCATTAAATAAGGGTGATGAAACTATTTCCAGCGCAGATAGCTTTATTGATAAAGGTGCCATATATGGTGAATTCGGAAAAGTAGTATGCATCGCATTCGGAGCATATTACTGGAATGAAAATGACCAGCTTTCCTTCAAGGTTCGCAGCTTCTCCGGCGAGGACGAGGTTCAATTGCTTCTCGAATTTAAATCTCTGATAGAAAAATATCCGGCTGACCAGCTTGTGCTGTGTGCACACAACGGCAAAGAATTTGACTTTCCTTTTCTATGCCGCCGCATGCTGATACATGGAATCAGTATACCAAAAGCACTCCAGATTTCCGGCAAAAAACCATGGGAGCTCTTGCACCAGGACACCATGGAAATGTGGAAATTCGGTGACTACAAAAGCTACACATCTCTTGACTTACTTGCAGCAGTTTTCGATATTCCGGGCAGTAAAAATGAAATGAGCGGTGATCAGGTAACGCCGGTTTATTACATTGAGAAAGACCTTGAAAAAATTTGCCGATATTGCAGGGAAGACGTAATTGTGTTGGCACAGATCTATTTGAGATTGAACTGTCTGGAGACTGTTGCACCCAATAATATCCACAGAGTGGAATAAGAATTTTAACGAAAAGAAATAAACATACATGTGCTGTAAGCTGACCGCTAACAGCCGAAAGCCAAATAATGAAAGATAAAAGACCAAGAAAAGGGCCAATAGAAAACGAAGAGGTAAAATCACCTCATCATATTGTGTCTTATATAGATAATCTGAAAGCAGATATTGCTGCATATTTTGACCTCAACAGCGAACATTCGTTTCGCCCGTTTGACGTACACGATCACTTTGGAGTGCAGGACAAAAAGGTGAGAAGCCTTTTCAATGAAATACTGCACGAATTGGAAGAAGCCGGAAGAATTACCTTTAATAAAAACGGAACCTACACAGCTTCGCCGTTGAAAAAGGAAAGTCACGGACTTACCGGTCGGGTAGATCGTGTCAACAAAGGTTTTGCCTTTGTAATCATTGAAGGCCGTGAGGATGATATATATGTTGAAGCTGAACTACTGAACGGCGCCTGGGACGGTGATACTGTACGTATTCAGCCTCTTACCAAAAATTCAAGAGGTGGCAGGTCCTCCAGATCAGATTCGGGTAAAAGCAGAACGGAAGGCCGCGTTTCAGAAATTGTCGAAAGATCTTCCCGCGAAATTGTAGGAATAATAGAGATAAACCGAGGTTATGCTGTTGTTCAGCCTGATAACAAAAAGCTGTTTGATCCGATCTTTATCGAACCGGAAGCGATTAAGGATGCTCAACATGGTGATAAAGTAATTGTAAAAGTTACCGAATGGCCAACGCGACGCACGCAGGCAGAAGGTGAGCTGGTAGAAGTATTGGGCAAAGCGGGCAACAACGATGTTGAGATGCATGCCATTCTTGCAGAATTTGGCTTGCCATATCATTTCCCAGAAGAGGTTGAAGCTGAAGCACAGAAAATTTCGGACAAGATCCTGAAAAAGGAAATTGCGAAACGAAAGGATATTCGTGATGTACTTACTTTCACCATTGACCCAGTGGATGCTAAGGATTTTGACGACGCATTATCACTGGGAAATTTGGAAGAAGGCAATGTTGAAATTGGCGTTCATATCGCTGATGTTTCTCACTATGTAATTCCCGGAACTGAACTTGATAAAGAAGCATTCCGTAGAGCAACATCCGTATATCTAGTAGACCGTACCGTACCGATGCTTCCGGAAAAGCTATCTAACAATCTTTGTTCACTTCGCCCGAATGAAGACCGACTTGCTTTTTCTGCCATTTTTGAAATATCTCCGAAAGGTAAAATCCTGAAAGAATGGTTTGGAAGAACCGTAATTCACTCCGACAGGAGATTCTCTTATGAAGAAGCACAGCAAGTGCTGGATACAGGTGAGGGAGATTTTGTAGCGGAACTCAATACAATGAATACGATTGCCAAAATTTTCAGAAAGGAGCGTTTCAAAAACGGAGCCATCAATTTCGACACTCCTGAAGTACGATTCCGTCTGGATGAAAACGGCAAACCTTTAGGTATATATCAAAAGGAACGCCACGATTCCAACAAGCTGATTGAAGAGTTTATGCTACTTGCAAATAAGCGCGTGGCGGAGTTTGTCTATTCTCTTTCCGATGGTGATATCAAGAATACAATGGTATACAGGGTTCATGAGGCACCGGATCCTGACAGACTTAAAACTTTCGCAACTTTCGTTGCCAAGCTTGGTCACAAAGTGGAAGTAGACGAAGAGAATAAAATTGCGAAGTCGATGAACAAAATGCTGTTACAGATAGAGGGAAAACCAGAACAAAATCTGATTGAATCTCTGGCTGTAAGAACCATGGCAAAAGCGCGCTACAGCGTTGAAGACCTTGGGCACTTTGGTCTTGCGTTTAAACGGTATAGTCATTTTACGTCTCCGATCCGTCGTTATCCTGATGTAATGGCGCACCGCTTGTTGCAACATTATCTGGATGGCGGTAAGTCTGTCAATAAGGAGCAATACGAAGACGGCTCCAAACATTCCTCAGAAAGGGAACGCCTGGCTGCAGAAGCAGAAAGGGCTTCGATTAAATACAAGCAGGTTGAGTTCATGAGTATGATGGACCGGGATCAGGAATTCGATGGTATCATTACAGGAGTTACCGAGTTCGGTATTTTTGTGGAAATCACGAAAACTGCATCGGAAGGACTTATTCGTATGACAGACCTGGGCGATGATTATTACGAACTGGAAAAAGAGAATTACCGGATCGTTGGTCAACGGACTAAGAAAATTTACACGTTCGGTGACCAGGTGAAGGTGAAAGTGAAGGAAACTAATCTGGCCAGAAGAAGCATGGATTTGTATCTGGCAGGAACCACACCTTCTCCTGGCAGACCTTCCCGCAGTGAGAGACCTTCACGACAACGTACGAAAGCACCGAGAGAGGCTGTAAGCGCTCCTAAAAACAGAAAGTCTTCGAATTCAGAACCAAGAGGTAAGCGGAAAAGAAGATAGTTCTGATACATATGTTTAATATGATGAGTATATCCTGAGACGGGTATACTCATTTTTTGCATATAGGGACTCTGGATGGAACTGAGCGACAATCTCTTACAAA
>DASYHR010000269.1:0-4313 GCA_035998385.1 Dyadobacter sp.
TTCATTTCATTACCGGCATTTTGCGCGGTACCAAACAAAGGAACCACAAGGAGCAAGAAAATAGTCAGATGTCTCATATTGTCAGAGGTTTTCTGCCGTAAAGTGAAAGAAGAGTTTGTTTTACTCTCTCAACGCATATTGTAAAGCTTTGAATATAAAGGAAAAGCACTTTCAGGTTACATTATATCGATTGCAGCTATTTTTGAGTCGAATTCCAACCGGTACCAAAAAGAAAAGTGCCGACTTCCAATGAAACCGGCACTTTTCAAAAAACTTAGTATTCTATTTTCTATTCTGCGTCAGCATAAGCTTCTACAGGAATACAAGAGCAGATCAAATTACGGTCACCATAAGCACTGTCCACGCGGCTTACACTTGGCCAGAACTTGTTGAAGCGCAAATGAGGAAGCGGGAATACAGCTTTCTCACGGCTGTAAGAACGGCTCCAGTCTTCACTCATCACAACACGTGACGTATGAGGTGCATTTTTCAACACGTTATCCACACGGTCAGCTGTACCTTCTTCCACTTCTCTGATTTCATTTCTGATAGAAATCATCGTGTCGCAGAAACGATCCAGCTCTGCTTTGGATTCTGATTCTGTAGGTTCGATCATCAGCGTTCCTGCAACCGGGAAAGATAATGTTGGTGCATGGAAACCGTAATCCATCAAACGCTTTGCAATATCTTCTGCTTCAACACCTGCAGCTTTAAACGGTCTGCAGTCAAGAATCATCTCGTGTGCACAACGACCGTTCGTACCTGTATAAAGTACGTCATAGTGCCCGTTCAAACGCTCTTTTACATAGTTGGCATTCAGGATTGCATATTTGGTAGCATTCGTCAGTCCGTCTCCCCCCATCATAGCAATGTATGCATGAGAAATGGTCAGGATACTTGCACTACCGTAAGGTGCGGCCGAAACTGCACCCGCTTCACCAGCCGGAAGGTGTTCAGGCTGAATGCTGAAGTTCACGTGACCCGGCAGGAATGGCATCAGATGTTCTGCAACACCGATAGGACCTACACCAGGACCACCACCACCGTGAGGGATACAGAATGTTTTGTGCAGGTTCAGGTGGCAAACATCAGCACCAATTGTTGCAGGACTTGTAAGACCCACCTGTGCATTCATATTAGCTCCATCCATATAAACCTGTCCGCCATGCGAATGGATCATCGAGCAGATCTCAATGATACTTTCTTCGTACACACCGTGTGTGGACGGATAAGTTACCATCAGACAGGATAATTCGTTGCTATATTGTTCCGCTTTAGCAGTCAGATCAGCAACATCAATATTGCCACGCTCATCACATTTGGTAACAACCACCTTCATACCCGCCATTACAGCAGATGCAGGGTTGGTTCCGTGTGCGGATGAAGGTATCAAAACCACATTGCGGTGGAAATCACCGCGATTCTCGTGATATGCCCGGATTGCCATCAAACCAGCGTATTCGCCCTGTGCACCAGAGTTAGGCTGGAATGACATGGCAGCAAATCCTGTGATTTCGCATAGCCAGATATTTAATTCACTAACCAGCTGCGCGTAACCTCCCACCTGATTCGTAGGTGCAAATGGATGTATCGCACCGAATTCCGGCCAGGTAAGCGGTATCATTTCTGCAGTTGCATTCAGCTTCATTGTGCAGCTTCCCAACGATATCATAGAATGCACCAATGAAAGATCCTTGTTCTCCAGCATCTTCAGGTAACGAAGCATCTCATGTTCTGTATGATGCTCGTTGAAAACCGGATGTGTCAGATACTCCGATGTTCTTGCGATATCTTCAGGAATAGATAGTTCCATTTCCTCATCAATCACCAATTCACCCTGAAACCCGGAAACTTCTGCAAATACGTTCAGAATCGCAATGACGTCGTCAAATGATTTTGCTTCATCAAATGAAACTCCGATCGTTTCGTCTTTATTGTAACGTAGATTGATACCCCATTTCTCAGCCTGCTCTCTTACTTTTTTGCTGAGCGGAGTCTGGATTGTAACCGTATCAAAATAACGGTCTGTCAATATTGTATAATTGAACTTCCGAAGTGTTTCAACAAACAAATGGGTAAGTCCGTGAATACGTGCGGCAATTGATCTTATACCCTGAGGACCATGGTATACAGAATATGCACCGGCAATTACTGCCAGCAATACCTGCGCAGTACAGATATTGGAAGTCGCTTTTTCTCGGCGAATGTGTTGTTCACGCGTTTGCAATGCCATTCTCAATGCCGAATTTCCTTCAGCATCAACAGAAATTCCGATGATACGACCAGGAATATTTCTTTTGAAAGAATCCTTCGTGGCGAAGAATGCTGCGTGAGGTCCGCCGTATCCCATTGGTACACCAAAGCGCTGTGAAGAACCAACTACTACGTCAGCTCCCATTTCGCCCGGCGATTTCAGCAATGCCAAAGCAAGCAAATCAGCAGCAACAGCCACAGACAAATTTTCGTCGTGAGCCGCAGCAATGAAATCAGTATAATCTATAACCTCTCCGTTTGTAGCAGGGTATTGCACCAGCACACCATACAGATTTTCATCCGTAAGATCCACAGTCGCATGATTACCTATTACTACATCAATCCCGATCGGCTTGGCTCTTGTATAGATCAGGTCAATGGTTTGCGGATGGCATAATTCAGAAACAAAAAATGTATTTGCCTTTTTTCTCGAAGCAGGACGTAGTCCGTGCAGCATTGTCATTGCTTCTGCAGCAGCTGTTGCTTCATCCAAAAGAGAAGCATTCGCAATTTCCATGCCTGTAAGATCAGTGATCACGGTCTGGAAATTCAACAACATTTCAAGTCTTCCCTGGGCAATCTCAGCTTGGTAAGGCGTATAAGCTGTGTACCAGGCCGGATTTTCAAGGATGTTGCGAAGAATTACATTAGGCGTAATGGTATCGTAGTAGCCCGCACCGATGTAAGATTTCAGGATTGCATTTTTACGAGCAATTTTTCTGATACCCTGCAGAAACTCCTGCTCAGTTTTGGCTTTCGGTAAATTAAGTGGTTTAGGCAAACGGATAGCTGATGGAAGCGTCTGGTCTATCAGTTCATCCAGAGAAGCCACCCCAACAGTAGACAACATTTCCTGTAACTCCGATTCATCTTTCCCATGATGACGGCTTTCGAATTTGTCTTGGCTGCGAAGATTAATTTTCATCTAACTTGTGGTCTAACAAGGCCGTTAATAAGTGGTTATAAAGTACAAAAGTAAGCAAAACCAATCAAATCTTTCAGAGATTGATGGTAATGCTTACTCTTGAATATGTACAAAAATGAGATAAATTCTGCGGATTAGTGATTTGGGCATCCGCAATCGCTCTTGCGTTTGAATATTCCAAGTATTTTTTTGGATTTGGGCTTCTTATACCCTTTAAATTTCTTTTTCTTTTTTCCGAAAAGTTCAGACTGTGCTTTGGCAGGCGACGCATTCACCGTATTAATTCCGGATATACTCACCGAAAAAACAAGCAATAAGAGAAGACAGATATTTTTTTTCATAATCCTGTTCTTGTACAAAATGACAGTTTTACTTGTTAACGCAATTAATCCTGAGTCAGTATGTATCTGATTTTAAGACTGAAAAAAATTTACGCTTTTACCAATTCCAGAATAGTAATCTCCGGCAAAATGCCTACCCTACCCGGATAGCCCAGATAACCAAAACCTCTGTTGACATAAAGATACTGATTTTCTTCTTCATACAATCCAGCCCATTGTTTATACCTGTACTGAACCGGACTCCATTTCAGTTTACCGATCTCTACACCAAACTGCATTCCATGCGTGTGCCCTGCAAAAGCAATATCAATGTCCTTATACTTGGGTAGCACCTGAGCTTGCCAGTGACTTGGATCATGGGAAAGTAATATTTTTACGGGGTAATCTTCTGTGTTTTGATACGCCTTTTCCAGATTACCGTATTTGGCAAAATTACCTGCTCCCCAGTTCTGGATTCCGATCAGCCCGATTTCTTCGCCATCTACTTGGATCGCACGGTTTTCGTCCAGCATCAGGTTCCAGCCAAGCAGTTGATGCGCTCTTTTCAGATCGTTCAGATTCTGTATTTTTTCCTGAGGAGTTGCCCATTGGAAATAGTCGCCATAATCGTGGTTTCCCAAAACAGAATGGACGCCCAACGGTGCTTTCACTTTATCAAAAATATTGATGTAATCCTTCACCTCACTTGCACGGTCATTGACAAGGTCACCCGTAAAAAACGCGATATCCGGTTTTTCCTGCATCAGCATTTCAATACCACCTTTTACAGCCGTTTTGTTGAAAAAACTACCTGA
>DASYHR010000272.1:0-2028 GCA_035998385.1 Dyadobacter sp.
TACACAATTACTTGCACAACTTGCGCCAAATGTAGGTACAGCTGCGAATTTTGCGCTATTTACGAGCGTAGGCGAGTTTGAGAATACGGGA
The DNA here is from genome assembly GCA_035998385.1 of Dyadobacter sp. Taxonomy (GTDB): domain Bacteria; phylum Bacteroidota; class Bacteroidia; order Cytophagales; family Spirosomataceae; genus Dyadobacter. Next base: position 92 of record DASYHR010000272.1, read on the forward strand.
ACAACCAACGTTATCGGAGACATCGGAAATGGTGCGGGGTTGGTAACCGGTGATCCGGTAACAGTAACCGGAACTACACATTTTAGCGATGATGTAAGCACAGTTGCTGCTACTGACCTTGCTCTGGCATCAGCATTTCTGAATGGAGCCACCTGCGGTACCACATTAACTACCCCAATTGGCGCAGGCGCCGCTCTGCCTCCGGGTGTTTATTGCTCGACTACGGCTTCGGTTTTTAGTGGACAACTTACCCTGGATGCAGGCGGGAATCCCAATGCTGTATTTATCATTAAAATCGGCGGCGCCTTGTCCGTTGACGTTACTGCAGGAATTGTGCTCACTGGAGGTGCACAATTAAAAAATGTCTACTGGCAGGCGGACGGAGCTTTTAATCTGCAAGCTGGAGCCAACTTTATGGGAACGCTGATTAACGGTGGAGCCATCAACGTTGGACCAGGAGCCACAGTTTCCGGAAGGTTACTTTCGACTGCGGGTAAAATTTCGCTGAATTCTAATAATATCTCGTCGGCGGAAGTTGACATTGCACTGCCTGTTACGCTCGTATCCTTTACTGCCAAATCAACAGAAAGCCAGGCTGCCATGCTCAACTGGGCAACGACTGCAGAAACCAACAGCTCAAGATTCGAGGTAGAACACAGTATAAATGGAAAGATATGGAGCCAGCGCGTGACTGTACTCGCAAAAGGTGAAAGTGACCAGCTTGTCAATTATTCATACCATGATACGCAAATAAACGAAGGCTTAAATTATTATCGCCTGAAAATGATTGACACGGATGAAACGTATTCGTATAGCCTTATCCGTAGCGTAAGCATACCCTTTGCCAATAAAATGGTGATGTATCCAAATCCTGCCATCGATCTGATAAACCTTAAAGTTAAAGATCCGGGTAAAGTGAGCCGGATCCAGATCAGCGATATTTCGGGTAAACTAATTCTGAATCAAAATAAAACGATGGTCAGCGAAATCCCTGATCATTTCAACCTGCAGTTTTTTCCTTCAGGTTTATATGTCGTTCGGGTAACGAATACAGACGGCTCTTTTGAGCAGATGAGAGTTGTAAAGAAGTAATTTTTCGGCCGCATGACCGGATAGCCGGAGAAATTATCCAACTAATTAGCGAATAGCAATTTTGAAAAATGCTAAAAATCGTAAATAATAGTACGGTCAACGGTAATTGTTTACGGCTTACGCTTTCTTCTCAGAGATTATGATTGCTCAAGATGTGAACAATCTGATTTAACAATTGCATCTGCCCTATGCAAACATTTGCACAAGGCAGATGCAATCATGTACAGGAAGTACTTGCCCACAAAATCGAAATGAAATCACTGTGCAATATAAAGAAGTCATTATTTTTATAAATCAGCACTCGTAGACATTAATCCTAAAAACTGACTGATCAAACAGTGGGAAATCTCTTGACGCATCCCCATTCTCACTACCATAGTATCTCGTGCGAAAGCAATTTGGACCTTTCCTTATGGTATTCCAAAGGTGAGATTACTTTGCTTTTATAACGTTTGTCCTCAACCGGGAACTCTCCTTTAGCTAATTGCAAATCTTTGTTTTGTAAAGCCAATTGCTCAGTGATACGCTTTTCCACTGAAAGCAAGTGTGTTTGATCTTCGATGAGTAGCTTCTTTTTTTGTATCTAAAATCCGCCGCTAAAAAAGGCTTTCAGTTCGGTAAGCTGCTGGTTGAAAGTCTAAAATCTTGCTGGACTTCACCGAGTTTAGTATAATGTGTTATGGAAAATTTTCAAATTGAATCCCATTCATCCTGAGACACTGTCGTAATCCTGCGCGAACAGACACGTTAAATTACGTGGTGCCACCGAATGTGCATAAAGATGTAACTACGGTAAGGAATAGGCGTAAAGCAAAAAAAGCCACCCTATTGGGAAGCTTTTTAGA
>DASYHR010000279.1:0-3669 GCA_035998385.1 Dyadobacter sp.
CTCATTTATGGCTGTATAACAATGGCAACTTTTAGGAAGTCTTCACCATATTCTCTTAACAATACTAAAAATCCTACTGTGTTGTTCGTAACTTTGGCGCCGATTCAACTCCGATTTTTTGCTATTTATGGATGCTCAATCCTCTGTTTCCAATACAGATTTAAAAACGCTTGCCGCTCTGCTTGAAGGTGACCTTTTTTATGACAATACAATCCGGACACTCTATGCGACGGATGCTTCTGCTTACCGCGAAATGCCGCTTGCCGTTGCGATTCCCGGGTCAGAAGCCGACATTAAAAAACTGATTGCATTTGCACGTGAAAATAAGGTTTCACTCATTCCCCGTACAGCCGGAACTTCACTGGCAGGCCAGGTAGTAGGGAGTGGTATCGTTGTAGATGTCTCCAAGAATTTCACACAGATACTTGAGATTAATGCTGCTGAAAAGTGGGCACGCGTACAGCCAGGTGTAGTGCGTGATGAGCTGAACATGGCGTTGAAACCTTACGGTTTATATTACGGACCGGAAACCTCCACAGCCAACCGTGCGATGATTGGTGGGATGGTGGGAAACAATTCCTGCGGTTCCAACTCGATCGTATACGGCAGTGCACGTGAGCACACTCTGGAAGTGAAGGCTATTCTTGCAGATGGAACAGATGCTATTTTTAAGAGTTTGTCAATTAACGAATATAATAATCTCATTGCAGCCTCTGCTCAGAAAAACGGTAGCGCCGGATTGCTTGACAAAATATACCTTAAAACAAATGAGATTCTGTCCTCAGAAGTGAATCAGGCTGAGATCAGAAAGAATTTCCCAAAACCAAGCATCAGCCGCCGAAATACGGGCTATGCATTGGATATGCTATTAAACACTGAACCTTTCCAGGGATCGGCAGCAAACCAAACACTGAGTGAAGTGAGTCCGTTTAATATGTGCGGTCTGATTGCAGGATCGGAAGGCACTCTTTGTTTTCTTACGGAAATAAAGGTAAACCTGGTTCCGACGCCACCCAAAACTCAGGGCCTGGTATGTGTGCATTGTGATTCTATTGATGAAGCTTTACGTGCAACGGTATTGACATTAAAATACGGTCCTCATGCCGTTGAGCTTATTGATGATTACGTGTTGGAATGTGCAATGACCAACGCGGAACAAAAGAAAAATGCATTTTTTGTTAAGAATAAGCCTGACGGTACTTTTCCGGCTATTCTGGTAGTTGACCTTTCCAGAGAAACTACCGCCGAAGTAGAAGTATTGGCCGAACAAATGTCTGCCGAACTGAAAGAAGCCGGAATGGGATTCCATTACCCGTTGCTTTTTGGCGATGACACAAAAAAGATATGGACCTTGCGGAAGGCAGGCCTGGGATTACTGGCAAATATTCCGGGAGACGGGAAGGCTGTTGCGGTGATTGAAGACACTGCTGTGGATGTCTACGACCAACCTGATTACATCCGGGATTTTAATATTATCCTGAAAAAAAATGGCATGTCTGCGGTTCATTACGCGCATGCAGGAACAGGCGAGATTCACCTTCGTCCTATCATCAACCTGAAAACAGCAGAAGGTCACAAGCAATACCGGATGATCGCCGAGGAGATTGCGGACCTTGTGAAAAAATATGACGGTTCTCTTTCCGGAGAGCACGGCGACGGTAGGTTACGCGGAGAATTTATCCCAAAAATGGTTGGTGAACATAATTATCAGCTTTTCAAGGAAATCAAAAAAGCATGGGATCCAGACAATATTTTCAACCCGGGCAAGATCGTTGATACTGCTCCGATGGATACGTTTCTCAGATATGAAGCGGATCATAAAACTCCTGAATTTAAAACCTACTTCCGATTCCACGATCAGGATATTCTGCAACATGCGGAGCAATGCAACGGATCGGGCGATTGCCGGAAAACGCAACTCAGCGGCGGTACAATGTGCCCCAGCTTTATGGCTACCCGTAATGAAAAGGACACTACACGTGCAAGAGCTAATATACTTCGGGAAATGCTGACGCATTCGCCAAAAGAAAACAGGTTCGATAACAAAGAGATTAAGGAAGTGTATGACCTGTGCCTGGCGTGTAAAGGTTGTAAAGGAGAATGTCCGTCGAATGTGGATGTGGCAAAGTTGAAAATGGAATTTTTACAGCAATACCACGACGAACATGGCGTACCCATGCGGTCCTGGCTGGTGGGTAATTTCTCAAAAATGACCGGCCTTGCCAGTTATGTCCCCTGGGCTTATAATGCCATTTATAAAACGTCACCACTTCGTAAAATCGCGAATCAGATTGTGGGTTTCCACCCGGAACGTACGATGCCGCTTCTGCACAGTACCACATTATTGAGCTGGTGGAAAAATCATTATAAAAAGAATACGGCAGGGAATTCCCATGCCCCAAGCCCTACTCCCTCTGCCAAAAGAGTATATCTATTCTGCGACGAATTCACCAATTACAATGATGTTGAAATTGGCAAAACTTCTATCCTGACACTTGAAAAACTGGGATATGAAGTAGTTATTCCAAAACACGGACCATCCGGGCGTCCACAGCTTTCAAAAGGGTTGTTGAAAGACGCGAAGAAAATTGCCGAAGAAAATATCCGTTTGCTTCGCGATGTCATTTCTTATGATATGCCGCTGGTCGGTATTGAACCTTCTGCAATTCTGACATTCCGGGACGAATATCCTGATCTCGTCAGTGATGAGTTGGTAGAAGATGCCAAAAAGCTTGCTCAGAATGCTCTGCAATTTGATGAGTTTGTGGCACGCGAGATCGAGCTGAAACGTATTTCAAAAGACCTGTTTACTAAAGAAAAGAAGTTGATCAAGCTGCACGGGCATTGCCAGCAAAAGGCAATATCCAGCATGGTCCCGACCAAGAAAATGCTTTCTTTACCTGAGAACTATACCGTTCAGCTAATACCATCGGGTTGCTGTGGTATGGCAGGTTCTTTCGGGTATGAAAAAGAGCATTATGATATCTCGATGCAGATTGGAGAACTGGTACTTTTCCCAGCTGTAAGGCAGCAACCCGAAGAGGTCATTATCGCTGCGCCAGGTACGAGTTGCCGCCACCAGATACATGATGGAACAGGCAGAAAAGCAATGCATCCTGCAGAGATTCTTTGGGAGGCGATGGTTTAGATTGATCCTTATTTGTTGCATCTCTATGGGATTTGGGAACAAATCTGCTCCTTTCTGATCTACCAATATTTCATCCCTACGGATTGAATAATAAGAATTGTCAAAATGATCAAATGCCGGAGGCAAGTAATATTGGTAGAAAAATAAAATTAGGATTGATTACAAAAATGCCGGAGGCATGTAACAGATTCTCGTAAACAGGAACGTTTACCTTATTGTTGCATCCCTGCGAGATTTAATAACAAATTTGCAACTTCCAAAATCTACCAATATGTCATTCCTACGGGATTGAATGATAGAAATGAGAAAAACGATGCAATGCCATAGGCATGCAATATTGGTAGAGAAAAGCCATAAATATGATTACTCAATGCCGTAGGCATGCAACAACATTACATTAATTAGTCACCCCTTAAAAAACATATAACTACTTATATTATAGATATTTAAGTTTTAAATTTAGTTGTTTATTCTGCAAGATTTGTTTATTTTAGAATACAAATCTTGCAGAATAATGCTAG
>DASYHR010000283.1:0-5019 GCA_035998385.1 Dyadobacter sp.
TTCATTGTATTTTTGATTATTACACTTGTTTGCGGCGCGTTTTTCATTCAGCATGGCAATTACATGCTGAGTTACGATTACGGCTTCGTACGCGGGATCTTCTGTTTCACACTTGGCGTTTTCACTTATAACTTCATTCAAAACAGGACCTTCCGGTTGTCCGCGTTCGAGATCCCCTTTCTGCTTGCTGTCGTTTCGGGTATGTACATTGTACATCACTACCATCTGGATTTGTGGAAACTTGTATTCCCGTTTCTGTTCTCAGGTGGTGTGATTATCTTTTGCAATTCAACAGGAATTGTGACAAAGTTGTTGCTTACCAAACCTTTTCAGTACCTCGGTAAGATATCATACTCTATTTACCTCAACCATGCTATCGTGCTGATAGCCATGAATGTGATCCTGTTCAGAGTGTTCAAATCTGCACAGACAGAGACGATGATCGGCATCTCATTACTTGTATCCATTGTACTCACGATCATTTACTCTCATTTCACTTACGAACTGATTGAGAAAAAGCTGGGTCAACTCCTTAAGTCAAAAATTTGATTCGCTGACGAATTATCCTTATTATTTAGGTTTCTTAGGTACCTGCCGGAAACCACTTTATGTCATGATTGGTTATTTGGACAGGCATTAATTTTGCTGAATCTCGGTGTACTATTGGTACTGATATATTGTTTCACAATCCAACAATCATCTCTATGTCCTCATTCAAAGAACTTATCAACGGCAACAAGCCCGTTCTTGTCGACTTTTCCGCTGAATGGTGCGGACCATGTAAAATGATGAAACCAATCCTGGAAACGCTGAAAGCTGATTTGGGAGAAACAGCTACGATTATCAAAGTGGATGTGGATAAAAATCCTTCTGCCGCTCAGGCTTATAAAATTCAGGGTGTGCCCACGCTCATTGTTTTTAAACATGGCAAACCCATGTGGAGACAATCGGGCGTAGTGCAGGCTGATCAGCTCAAATCGGTGATCAATAAGTACATTTAAATCTCTCAATTCATACGCTCTCATTTCCATTTCATGTCAATTTCGCAGGACAAACCCTATTTTCATCATATAGATTTTTCAACTGAGCCATTACCTTCTGACGAATTCGAACAGGCGGGCTTTGTCAATTGTACGTTTACAGAGATGGCCGGTTTCACGCTGACTGACTGCATATTTACAGATTGTAATCTAAGTAACGTCTCGTTCAAAAACAGTAAGTTAGACAACGTAACTTTCGTCAATTGTAAGCTGACAGGTATTGATATCTCCGTTGCCAGAGACTTCGCGTTACAGCTCAGGTTCGAGAATTCTATATTGGATTATGCGATTTTTGAACAGAAAAAACTGAATAAAAGCACATTTTCCAACTGCCGGATTCAAGGGGCGGATTTCACTCAGGCAGACCTTTCAAAATCTAAATTTCACAACTGTGATTTCAGCGAATCTGTTTTTGTCAATACCAATGTTTCCGGGGTCGATTTCACGACGAGCAAAAACTTCACCATTGACCCTACCATCAACAATGTGAAGAAAGCCAGGTTTCTGGCATCCGATCTGGCTGGATTACTCACCAGATTTGATATCATTGTAAAATAATAGGGAATACTGTTTTTCCATACGCATCATCCAAAACACTCCAAAGCATGTCGCAGCAAATTTTCGCAAAGCGGATTTTCACCGGAAATGAGATGTTGAAAGATCAGTTGATCACAATAGACAATGGCCGGATTACCGCTATTGATCAACAAAGTCAGGCTAATGGTGTTGCCGTTGTGGAAAACCTGGCTCCCGGCTTTTTTGACAGTCATATTAATGGTGGAGAGAAGTTTTATTTTACGCAGAAGGCGGACGAGGAAACGATTGATGATATATACCGAAGTAGCGTTGATACGGGCTCGGCCTATGTGTTGCCTACATTAATTACCTCTCCGCAGCATAATATTCTGAAGGGTATAGAGGCGATCAGAAGTTATCAGCAAAAGAATCCTGGTTCCGGTGTTCTTGGCATGCACCTGGAAGGGCCTTTCCTGAATCCGATCAAACGTGGTGCACATCTTACAGAATATGTCCGCAAACCAACGAATGCTGATCTGGAGGAGATTATCCGACACGGAAAAGATGTCATCAAACTAATGACGATTGCACCTGAAATGTTTACAGATGACCAGATTCAAATGCTTCTCGATTCTGGCATCACAATTTCAGCCGGTCATTCCAATGCTAGTTACGAGCAGGCAACAGCAGCTTTCGGTAAAGGAATCAATCTGGTTACACATTTATACAATGCCATGTCGTCGTTCGGTCATCGTGAACCGGGCCTGGTGGGAGCAACTTTCGATAGCAAGGAAACCTATGCGCCGATTATAATAGATGGCACGCACTGTAGCTATGCAGCAGCCAGAATTGCATACCAACAGAAGAAGGAAAAGTTATTCCTGATTTCAGACGCGTTATTCCTGAATGAAAAAGTGACAGAGTTTAAATGGGGGGAATTTGATGCTTATCTCAAAGATGGAAAGTATATCAATTCAGACGGCAATCTGGCCGGAGCAACGATTTCATTGCCCGATGCAGTCCGAAATGCCGTGAAGGAAGTTGGGATTCCATTGCAGGAAGCTGTGGAAATGGCTACGATCCGGCCTGCCAAGGCAACCCGACTTTCATCTCAAATCTGTGAAATAGCCGTTGGTTACCAGGCCACCTTTACCACATTTGATGACGAGCTGAATACATTTTCGGTATTGAAATTCCGGTAAATACTTACACAATTAGCAAGCCACGCTTTCGTAAAGCTTTCCAGGTATTTGTATTGGTAAACGTTTCAAAACTACCCAGGCCGGCTTCATCGTAGTCTTTTTTAAGCTGATCCAATGCGTAGGCAGTTGGATTACCGATCAGCAAATGAGGCATAATTTCAGTCAGCCATTCAGCGACCGGGACGTCGGCTTCTACCGCCCATTCCTTTTTTTTATCAAAAAATACGAGCTCAGCAATTTCGACCTTTTTCCTTCCCTGCTTTTCTTCAAATATGGAAAGCTCAGGTAAACTGCCTGTCCAGGTAACCAAAGCATTGGGCCTTGTTGTTGCGTCCTGAACTTCCCGGATACTTTTTTCTATGTATCGGGGCGAAATGGACGGTGCCGGTACTTTAAAATCGAACCATTCAGCTAAAGGAAAATCGAGACAAACGCCATGCATATAATTGAACAGCGACTTTCTTAGTCCTTCTGCAAAAAGATCATGGTTTGCGCCCAGCGGATCTTCGTGTTCCAGATCATTGTAAGCAAATTTACCCAAATCCGGCCCGATGCGCATCACGTCGAACTCTTCCGGATGTAAACCCACCGGACTATGTGCCGTCATAGCAAACCGATGCCAAAAGCCCGACTGCACAATACCTTGCTCAAATAGCTGACGCACCATTTCAAGCGCATCGATGGTTTCCTGGGTAGTCTGCGTCGGAAAGCCATACATCAGATAGGCATGTACCATAATGCCCGCCTGCGTGAAAGCGTCGGCAACTCTGGCCACCTGCGCCACAGTTACGCCCTTTTTCATTCTTTCCAAAAGTCTGTCAGACGCGACTTCAAGTCCGCCCGATATGGCTATACAGCCAGATGCCTTCAGCAATAAGCATAGATCATGCGTGAAGTTTTTTTCAAAACGGATGTTTGTCCACCAAACCACGGTAAGTTTACGTCTGATCATCTCCAGAGCTACATCCCGCAACAAAGCGGGAGGTGCAGCTTCATCTACAAAATGGAAACCGTTCTGTCCTGTCTGAGCAATGATCTCTTCGATTCTGTCGCAAAGCAAAGCGGCCGTCATGGGTTCATACCTACGGATGTAATCCAATGATACATCGCAGAAAGAGCATTTCCCCCAATAACAACCATGAGCAAGCGTGAGCTTATTCCAGCGCCCGTCACTCCATAGCCGGTGCATCGGATTCACAATTTCAATCACCGACAGGTAATCAAACAAAGGCAAATCGCTGTAATCCGGTGTGCCGGTATCGCGTTGCGGAACGTCTTTTTCTTTGGCACCATTGTGATAAATCACCTCGCCGTTCACACAGGAATACACTCTTTTTAGCTTCTCCAACGGCCTGTCGCCATCGAGGTATTCGAGCAACGAGAGTAAAGGTGCTTCGCCGTCGTCCAGACAAACGAAATTGATATAGTTGAAAACACGGGGTTCTTTCAATGACCGCAATTCGGTATTGGCAAAACCGCCTCCCATCACCACCTGGATATGCGGGTAATGTTTCCGGATATACTGCCCGCATTTAAATCCTCCGTATAAATTACCCGGAAACGGAACTGTGATGCAGACAATATCAGGCTGTGAGGTTTTTATCTTTTCATTCAGTATAGAAGTCAATATCGCAGAAACGATCGTATCGGGTCTCTCCAGCGCCTCTTCCATTTCATCAAAACTTGTAGCGGAGCGCCCCAATCTTTCAGCATAGCGGCTAAAACCAAAATGCGGATCTACCGCTTCTTGAATCAGGTCGCCCAGATCTTCCAGATACAAGGTTGCCAAATGTCTTGCTTTGTCATGTATACCCATCGTACCGAAAGCCCAGTCCATATCTTCCAATTGCTGAAAACGGCTTGCTTCTGGAAGGTAACTCCTATCACAAATGCTGTGGGCAAGTGTAGGATTCTGGTTTTTCAGAAAACTTATGACGGGATCAATCGTAGCAATATATTCGCTTCTCAGCGCGTAAATACGGAAACTGTTTTCGGTCAGTTCCGCATCAGACTCATCAAGTTCATTAAAAAGGCGCGTAAGTCCTTTGGAAGAAAACAGGGACAAAATCACCTCAATACCCAGATCCGCCTGGTAGGATTCCCGTCCCAAAGTATTCAGAAAGCCCTTCAGATAAGCAGTTGCAGGATACGGCGTATTCAGCTGGGTAAACGGGGGAGTAATAAAAAGTGTTTTCTTTTTCAATGTGCAACTGCTTCAAATTTTAATCCACAAAGGTACGTAACTTTTGGAATGATTAAAT
>DASYHR010000334.1:0-4332 GCA_035998385.1 Dyadobacter sp.
CGCGAGCAACATCAATAGCTAACAGCTATTAGCGGCTAGCATTTAGCTATTAGCTTTGTAAAGTAAAAGGTCGGCTCCTCAATGGAACCGACCTTTTACTTTGTATCTGAATCGATTACTAATCAAGGAATTGGTAAAACCTTTGTCTCCTTGAAAGTAGAAAGAATTACCATTGTTTGTGTACTGGCTACTTCTTCGATCTCATTGATTTTTTCCAACATCAGTTTCTGATAAGTGCTGATATCTTTTGAAATCACTCTCAAAAGGAAATCGCCTGTACCTGTGATGTGGTGACACTCGATGATCTCAGGAATAGCGTGTACCTTTTCAACGAAAGATTCTGTTACTGCTTTTCTATGTCCTACCAGGGAAATCTGAACAAAAGTGCTTACGCCCAAACCTACCTTATCCGGCTCCAACTGCGCGTGGTAGCTTTTAATGATACCCGACTGTTCCAGCTTTTTAACCCTTTCAAGAGTTGGTGCAGGCGACAGACCTATTTCTTTAGATAGCTGAGCATTGGTTATTTTAGCATTGGTCTGTAAAATCTCCAGTACTTTACGGTCTATCTGGTCTAACTTTATTATCGACGACATTTTTTATGACAAGTTTATAGTATAGCCTTAAAAGGCGCTGCAAAACTAAATAGAATCCCGAAGATTCTCTTAATAATCTATTGAAATTTTGTCAAAAAAAAGAATTATCGTAGGTCAAAAGAGAAATTAGTATGACAATATTAGGTTTTTGGCAATTGTAACCCTTTCAAAACAAAAAGCTTAAACCGCGTAAGATTCAATTTTCTGAAGAAAATCCTGGTATGTTACGCGAATCCCTTCTTCCAATTCGATGCTGTGTTTCCATCCCAATGCATGCAGTTTGCTTACATCCATCAATTTACGCGGAGTTCCGTCAGGCTTTTCAACGTTCCAGTTAATACGTCCCTGATAGCCTACGATGCGCTGAATCAATTCCGCCAAATCTTTGATGGTGATATCGTGCCCCACCCCAATATTTAAAAACTCAGAGCCGCTGTAATTCTGCATCAGGAAATAGCAGGCATCGGCCAGGTCATCGGCATGTAAGAACTCACGCAACGGAGAACCTGTACCCCACAATTCAACGAAAGGTTTGTTTTCCTCTTTCGCTTCATGGAATTTACGGATCATTGCAGGAAGCACGTGCGACTTGTTCAGATCGTAATTGTCATTAGGACCATACAGGTTGGTTGGCATTACCGAAATAAAGTCTGAACCATACTGGCTACGGTAGGCCTCACACATTTTGATACCGGCAATTTTTGCAATTGCATACGGTTCGTTGGTTGGTTCCAGCGTTCCGGTAAGTAACGAATCCTCGTTCAATGGCTGTGGTGCCAGTTTCGGATAAATACAGGATGAACCGAGGAACATCAGTTTCGTCACACCATTCTGATGTGCGGCATCAATCACATTGTTCTGTATCTGAAGATTCTCGTACAGGAATTCTGCACGGTAAATATTGTTGGCCATGATCCCGCCTACTTTCGCAGCAGCAAGAAAAACATAGTCAGGACGCTCTGTAGCGAAAAACGCACGAACAGCTTCCTGTTCACGCAGGTCAAGTTGTGAGGAGGTACGGACCACAATATTTGTGAAGCCCTCGGTTGTCAATTTACGATGAATTGCCGACCCAACCATTCCACGATGCCCGGCAATATAAATTTTAGCACTTTTTTCCACTGCGATTATCTAAATTTGTAGGTTCAAAAATCAATAACGTTGAGACGAATTCGTTACAAAAGTAATCATCTTGCGCTTAGAAAGTTTACACACATGCAAAGACTTATTCTGATTCTGTGCTTTTTAACGGTTTTTGTGCCGATAACAGTTTTCGGGCAAGCTACGCAAAAGGAGACCCCGCCATCCTGGCTTCCCAAGGAAACAGCCAAATCTGATTCTGCTCTTAACAAAAAAGCGCAATCGGGCGGGCTGAAGTCTCTTGTGTCCGCACTGGATCCTGTGGTAGGTACATCTCTTCCTGGTGGAAAATCCCAATCTACATCTGTATCCAGCCTTTTCGGCGAAACAATCCCCGATTTAGGCTTGCGTGTAAAGGAATATAAAAATCAAAAAGAGGAAAGAAAGCGCAAAAAAGATAAGACGAAACTGGCAAGGGTGCAATATGAAGGTATTCCGATACAACCTCTTTCTGTCAAATTCGGAAGCGGTGACCGTGCAAATATTGAGAGCTTTCATGTATTAAAGGAAACTGCTCCGCTGGATCCGTATGTACGGGCTACTGAAACGCGGTGGTACGATACCAAAACCAAAAGATTGAGCTCATCTCTGATCAAAGATAAAAATAAGGCTTTGCTACTACATGGCTCTTACCGGAAATATAGCGGCGAAAATCTGATCGAAGAAGGTAACTACTATAAGGGTACCAAAGACGGAAGGTGGGTCAAATATGATACTAAATTCAATCTTATTGACAAGTCTGTATGGCATAGAGGCTTCCCTGTGGACTCCCGCATTACGTATTATGATTCCGCACACACACAGGTGAAGGAAGTTGTTCCTGTAATGTTTGGCAAGGTGGAAGGCGAATTTCTTCAATATTATAAAGAAGGCCAGTTGATGGCCAACGGAAAATATGAAAACGGCCAGAAGGTCGGACGGTGGATCGAATATTATCAGTTCCGACGCCAGAGAAAGAAAGAAATCCAATATCCTAAAAACAGCTGGGATGAAGAATTTGAACCTTTCGTCCTTCGTGAGTGGGATGACAAAGGCAAACTGCTATACGATTATACCAAGGATCCGCGTGCTTCTGTAGAGGAAGAAAGCGAAGTGGAAAATCCCTGAAATAAAATTTACCTTCCTTCTGCTATACCGATACCGGCGTACGAATTTGTCCTTTATGAGTAAATCAATACCAACGACTACCAGGAACTACACACTACCAGCTATTGCATTTTGCCTTATTCCCGTCATCATTTACATTGTTGTCTTCCAATCAGTTGCACTTAATATCAACTATGTAGCATTTGATGATATATTGATTCTGGGCGTAATTCCCGGATTTGGAGACGCTTCGTGGGGTGAAAAATGGCAACGTTTGGTAGAGCTTTTTCCTGAACACCGCCTCGTATTTTCAAGATCAGTAATCCTTTTTCTTCACAGCACGTTTGGCAGACTTGATCTGGTATGGGCCATGACTATCGCTAATCTTTGCTGGGCTGGCTGCGCGGTTGTCTTTTATAAAGCATTTAAAAAGCTCAATTTGTCCTTATGGTATTTTGTGCCTGTAATGTGGCTGTGGTTCAGTATTCAGTCGTTTGAAAATATCTTCTGGGGCGTAAGTTCGTTGTGTAATTTCGGCGTTTTGCTCTTCGTCATCACCGCATTTTACTTTGCTGCTTTCCATCCCGACCGCATTGGTTATACACTTCCGTTTGCTGTGATCGCCACATTCACCTATGGCAATGGGCTCATGTCCTTCCCTATCATTGCATTGTTGTTGCTCTTCTCCGGTCAGCGCAAATCCGCTTTGATAACCTTATGTATCATGGCAGTTGTGGCATTTATCTATTTCATCGACTTTACCCCAATTACACAAAATCTCAACCTGAACGATCCCGAACAAGTGAAAGAAGGAATCATGGGATTTTTTGGCTTTATAGGCTCAATCGTAACCATTGCAGCTTATACTGCTGATACATGGAAACTGATGACAGCGGTGATTACCGGAGCATTGATCGTTGCAGGTCTTATTTATCTATTCAGAAAACAGTTTTTGCCCCTTTGGAATTCTGTTATCACCGACACGGCTTTTGCGAATAAAGGTGCATTGTTCGGACTTGCGCTGGCATTGTTCATCGGTATCACTTCCCTTGCACTTACTTATAAACGTATTCCTACAGATCATTTTGAAGGAATGTTTAAAGGACGGTATCGCATGTATTCAGCCCTTGTGTGCATTGCTTTGTATTTCATATTTTTATCGCTTTCCCGTCTGATTACAGTAAGGAAGAGTCTCATTCCAATTTTGTCTGTCAGCATTGTATTGAATCTTTTGATATTGCACAGCAACTTTGCGGACACAGTAAATAACCGGCGAAGTGCGATAGTTCAGGAATTCAATGCGCGCTACAATGCCGACTGGCTTGGAACAAAAATGTTTTCCATGGATCGGACGCATCTTGAAAAGATCAGGTCTTACTATGCATCAGAAGATCCGCTGGCCGAAAGCTGGCAGCCTGATATGCTTGGGTTGACACCAGCATGTGACAGCCTTTATGCGCCGGATGTGATACGGCTTCAGGATGATAATTTACAAATCATGTACAATGAG
>DASYHR010000722.1:0-3626 GCA_035998385.1 Dyadobacter sp.
GATATGGAATTTGATAAAATCTGATTGCCATCCAGCTCCTCCCCTGGTTTCACGCTTTTATTGAAAATCTGAAAATCGGTAAGCATTACACCCTCATGTACTACATCATCATCCAGGCTTTCCGGAGAGAATACCGTGAAACCGCTCGCTCCACCAAAAACAACTTCACCACTACGCAGCCTCAGTGCTGCATTCTCATTAAAGCTCCGTCCCTGCAAGCCGTCCACTTCATTGTAAACCCTGATCCTTACGGTCTCCGGAAATGTTCCCCGGCGTTTTGCGATGTTGAAACTGACAAGCCCCTTCGGAGTGCCCAGCCAAAGATTTTCCTTATTGTCAATCACGACGCTTACAATGGAGTTATCCGGCAAGCCATCCCGCATATCATATACCTTAAACCGACCTGTTTTTTTGTCAAACAAGTTGAGACCCTGAACCGTACCTACCCATATATTTCCAAGCCCATCCTGATTGATCGCTGTTACGCCGTCATTGCTCAGACTTGTCGGATCATTATTGCTATGCCCGTAGTGTATGAACTTACCGGTTTCACGCATCAGTACATCAATTCCTGCAGCCGTTCCGATCCACAGGTCACCATCTTTATCTTCCATCATGGCCGCGATGTAATCGGAATTGATAGAATTCGGCGCATTGGGACGAAAGTGGGTGAAGGTATTTTTTGTTCGGTCAAAAAGGTCAAGTCCGTCGCCGAGCGTGCCTACCCACAGCCTGCGTTGTGAATCTTCGTAAATCTCCCATACCCTGTCGTCGATAAGGCTCGTCGGATCGGAAGGATTATGCTGGTAACGCTTGAATGTTTTTCCATCAAAGCTGTTCAGACCACCAAAGTAGGTTCCAACCCAAAGGATATCTGATGAGTCCATAAACAGACTTACGATCACGTTGTTGCTCAAACTTGCAGGATTGCCCGGGATGTTGCGGTACTGCCTGAACGTATTGTTCTTTCTGTCGAAATAGATCAGTCCTCCTCCATTGGATCCAACCCAGATATTTCCTTTTCTATCTTCCACAAAAACGCTGACGTCATCGAACGGCAAACTGCCCGGAACGGATGATAAATGCCTGATATTGGTGAATTTGTATAGGTTTTTATGGTAGTTACAAAATCCTTTTTTGAACGTCCCGGCCCAAATCATACCCGAAGGATCTTTGTACAAAGCCATCACGCTATTCTGGCTTATTGTTTTGGGATCGTTGGGATTGTAGCTAAGCACCGAAACGGCCAGCGTTTTTTTATCAATGATATTGATTCCGCCATGATCGGTACCCACCCAAACCCGGCCATCGGGCCCTGAGATGACGGCACTTACGATGTTATTGGTCAGCTTCATATTGGCCGATGACGTATTTCCCTCGACCAGGCGGTTGTTCTTCAGGTCAAAATAGAAAAGTCCCCTTACTGCCTTCGTTACATATACCCATGGCTCTCCGTCCTCATCTACGAACACGCGATGATTCACAGAATTTGAAATGGTGCGGTTACTCAGCAAATTACTCCGATAGTCAGCCCGGAACGTTTTTCCATTGATCTTAGCGAGATAGCCGTTGCTGTATACAACCCACAGATTTCCATTTTTGTCTTCGTTAAAGTCAGAGATAACTGCCCCGGCCTGCAGGTTCTCCTTGGGCCTGAATTTCACATGCAGCAATACCCTGGTAGCTGGTTTGTACCTGAGCAATCCCAGGCGATTATGATTGATCCAGTAATCTCCGGACGCTGTTCTGATAACCCGGCTGAAATTAGCATCCGGCAATCCCAGGCGTTTTGCCGCTACGGCAGAATTTGAACTGATGCGCTCTGTGGCAGGATCGTATACACTGTATCCTTTGTGTGTACTAATCCAGATATAACCCTCGGAATCTTCAAATAGATCGTCGATATAATGGTCGTCAATGGTAGTGGAATCCGCAGGATCATGTTTGAAGATTTTGAAAGAATAACCGTCAAACCGATTGAGCCCGTCGGCTGTACCAATCCAGACAAAACCCTGCCTGTCTTTCAAAAAACAATTGACCTGGTTATGCGAAAGTCCTCTTTCTGTACTGTAGCGCGCAAACTGATAGTCATTAGGCTGAGCAAGCGCTACCTGCATGTACAGCACAATGCCTATCAACCCAACCAAAAAACTCACCAGCCGCTTTCCCATTGAAATAATAACTCTTCCTGATTTTATTGAATTTACACAATACCTTTTGGGGCTGCAAAAATAGTTTTAACCCTGAAATAAACTACTATATTTTACCTGCTACGGATCACACAGATATACACAATACAGTAAAATTTATGCTACTGATCAGCATCGGTGATTCGACCTTTATATAAACGCAAAAAACCACGGACTACACCGTGGCTTTCTTCTTTGACAACGTATTTCGCTTACTTCACTTTCGCGTAGTCAGCCGCCATCGCATTCAGCGCGGCATCTTTCAAATGCTCAGAAGCGACTACCATTCTGTAACGGAATGTAGTAGACTCTCCGTTTTTAATCTTGAAATTAAGCACGTCTTTACCATTGCTCAGCTGCTTTTGTCCCAATGGATTCACAGCAAACAAGCCATAACCTCTTGCATGCCAGTACGCAGGATAACCTACGTTTTTAGGATGATCTATAATAGCAACAGAGATATCCTCATTTTTGATTTTCCCTGTAAGATTACACCAGATCGCGCGTTTCCCCCAAACCTCTTCCCCTTCTACGCCATTGCTGTTGCGGTAATTACCGGTAATTCCCTCGTTATTCATGACAGGAACTTTGGTAGCAATACCTGCCGCGTCAGTAAAAATCTCAGGTTTATTGGAAGGAAGTTCCAGCTCGCGCGCGACGCGGATCGCATACATTCCGTCTTTGATATCAGGCATCGCAACATCACCGTTTACGGCTGTGAGTTTGGTACTGCGGTCAATCACACGCGTATCACCTTTTCCACTGAATACATAAGTTGTCACTTCTTTCAATGTCAGCTTTCCGTCTTTATCCACCCAATCGGCAGTCACAACAAGTTCGCCTTTATTTTTTCCACTTTTGATCGAAGTGATCCCGGTATGTTTGATCGTTCCATAAGCACGTTTCTCATGGTTCACCGCATCGGAATTGTTCCAGTAATCGTTGCCGTTCACGTCTTCGTAATTCAGCCATACACCCACGTGATGCGGGTGGTCTATGCGCTCATTGGCGCGGGGATCCAATGGCCAGCCACGGGTAATGATCGTACCTTTTCCTGTCATGACCGGGTACAACACCGCTTTTTTCAAAACGTCCTCCCCAGGGTAGTAGTAAGATGTGAAAGGTTTTCCATCCACAGACACTTCCACCTTCTTGTCCTTTTCATTGTTAACGAGATCCACCGTTTGCGCCTGAGCAAGGCTCGTCATAGCCGCAAGAGACAAGGTAGCCAAAGCTACTTTTGTATTGATTAAATTCACTTGATATCAGTTTTAAATATTACGGATCATCTCAAAAATAAACGCAGAGCTATGCAGTGCTTTCTCGGGCAAGTGGCATTGGCTCTGCGTCTAACTAAAATTCTGTCTTAACTAGCTAAGCACGATATCTTTTTTCTTTGGATCCCAGCTTACTCTCTTGCCTGTATGTAATGCCTGC
>DASYHR010000545.1:0-4612 GCA_035998385.1 Dyadobacter sp.
ATGAAGATAATTTTCCAAAAATGCTGGCCTTAAATCGGAACGCATATCCGTATACTCTCTCGATTTTGTAACGTAGTCTGCGAACTCAGCCTTCGTATAGTCAGCCCTGGTGATAACCAGCAACTGAACGCGAGATGTCAGCGGAGGCTCTGTTCTCAGATCACCTGATTCTGACTCATAAAGCCGGATCATCGTAAATGGATAACTTCCATTCGAGGGCATGAACCCGTAAATTTCAAGCAACAGGTCATCTATTTTCCTGCCTGGAGATGCCTGGTCATTTTTCCAATTTTCTAAAAGTGTTTGTTTCATGATTATATCTCTTTGATCACGAAACAAAATTATAGTATATTTACTAACCTTTTATTACTAGTTACTAAAAGGTTAGTAAGTTATTATATCGTAGTGGTAGATGAAAAAGATAGAAGAGGGGCAACCCGGCGACAAGGCTTTCACCGAAGAATGTAATGTGGTACTCAACGCGGTAGGGGACGCCATGTATGCCATCGGAGGCAAATGGAAGTTGCGAATCATCATATCCATTGCCCGGGGAAATAGAAGATTTAGTGAATTGCAAAAGCAGATTGCAGGAATTTCCGCCAGGGTGTTGTCGAGCGAATTGAAGGATTTAGAAGAGAATGGTTTTGTCCTTAAAAAAGTATCCGTTGGTTATCCGGTACTGATCGAGTACGAATTGACCCCGTATAGTCAAACATTGGAGAAGGTGGTAGAATCATTGGTGGAATGGGGGATTCAACACCGTGCTAAAATTAAAAAGGAATTTTCAGAGGACACACTATCTTGAAATTGAGAAGTTTTCGGGGTATTCTTTCCGAACACTTATTTAATCTGATCAGCCTTTTCCGACTGCCCTGAACCGGCTTTCATGAGTCGGTTACGATGCCCGGTTCCCCATTCATTCAAAGCAACAATTACATTTTCCAGACTTTCTGCATACTCATCCAAGGTATATTCAACCAGAACCGGGGTGCCCGTATATACAGTTCTCCGTATAAGCTGGTGCTCTTCCAGGTCTTTGAGTTCCTTGGTCAGGACTTTGGATGTGATACCGGTAACGGCCCTTTCAATTTCTCTGAAACGGTTATTGCCTGCTGAAATCGCAATGATGATTTGTAGTTTCCATTTTCCGCTCAAAACTTCGAGGGCGTCCCGTATAGGTAGAAGTGCTCCTGTACACTGTGTATGGTTTCTCTGTTTCATATCTTTTTGTAAAGCTGGCTACCTGAAGGTAACTGGCTACTTTAAGGTAACTGCTATCTTTTGGAATGCAAATGTAGCTATTTTTGTCCATCAGAATGAAACAAATAATTACGGACATGAGAAGAATATTAGTAACCGGAGCATCCGGTTTTTTGGGTAAGGCAGTCGTGAAGGAACTAATACAGAAGGTAGATGCAACTACTATTTCGGTACTGGTTCGGGATGCTGCCAAGGTGGAAGATCTGAAAGATCAGGGTGTGAATATTATCGAGGCAGACTACGATAATACAGCATCTCTGGTAGGCGCGTTTGCAGGAATTGACAAGTTGTATTTCGTGTCCTCCAGCGACGTATTTAATCGTATGCCTCAGCATGAGAACGTGGTAAAAGCTGCGGTAGAAGCTGGAGTAGGTCATATCTTTTACACAAGTGCCCAGCGCAAGTCAGAAGATGGCACTTCTCCTATTGCAATCGTCGGCGATGCGCATTGGAAAACCGACGAGCTCATCAAAGCGTCCGGGTTGAAATACACCATTTTGAAACATGGGCTGTATACTGATATTCTTCCGATGTTTATGGGGGATCAGGTTATTGCGAGCGGTACGATATTTTGCCTGCAGGCGAAGGGAGAACATCCTTTGTCAGCCGTCAGGACCTGGCTGTGGCAGCTGCAAATATCCTAACTGCCAATGGCCATGATTATAAAACCTATGAATTCGGCGGGCCTGTTAGTTATTCTTTCGCAGACATTGCTGAGATACTAGGCGAACTCTCCGGAAAAACCATTCAATATATATCGCCGCCAGTGGAGGAATTTACCACACAGTTAAAAAGTTTCGGGCTGCCGGACGAAGCCATACAGGGTGCTGCAACTTTCTGTGCCGCAATCGGGCAGGGAGAATTTGATCTCCCTTCGACTGACCTGCAGTCTATTCTGGGGAGAGATCCTGAATCTGTCAGAGACTTTCTGAAAGTGGCTTATCAGCTTTGATAGCTGGTTGAAGTTTTTGCTTTAACAACAACTAACGAAGACAAAGCCAGCTATTTTTCTTGGCCAAAGGCCCTTCATCTGATATGCAAATGAAGGGCCTTTGTTCAGACAGAAAACACAGCGGCAAGATTAACTCCTTAACTTATTTCAGGTTCGTTTTGAAAAAAGTATCCAGTTTGTCGAACGGGATGTGATTGATTTGGTCGTACAGATCAACGTGGGTGGCATTGGGAATAATGACCAACTCTTTCGGCTCAGCTGCATTTTTGTACGCATCTTCCGAAAAGTAGCGTGAATGTGCTTTTTGACCTGCGATTAAAAGCACCGGACGCGGCGAGATCTCTTTGATATAAGTCAGCAAGGGCATGTTCATAAATGACAATGGATTTGTGACCAACCAGGCGCCGTTTGAGTTTAGCGAGCGTTCATGAAAGCCACGTGGTGTACGGTAATAATTGAAATAATTCACGACAAAATCAGGCTCATTACCCTCGAGTTTCTCAGGCAAGTTACGCGCGCCTGCCGCAGGTTTTCCGTTCTTTGCATCTTCCCAGCGTTGGTTACTCATTTGAGCCAGAGCCTTTGAGCGTTCCCCGGGAGTTGTTTTGTCGTAATAACCCTGCGCCATCACGCGCGACATATCGTACATGCTGGTAGTTGCGACCGCTTTAATTCTCTGATCAGCCGCCGCTGCATTCAGCCCCATGCCGGCGAACCCACAAATACCGATAATCCCTATACGCTCACAGTTCACGACTTTGTGCAGCCCCAAATAATCAACCGCCGCACTAAAATCTTCCGTATTGATTTCCGGTGAAGAAAGGCTCCTTGGCTCGCCGCTGCTTTCACCCGTGTAGGAGGGGTCGAATGCCAACGTTGCAAAACCTCGCTCTGCCATGGTTTGTGCGTATAATCCTGACGACTGCTCCTTTACAGCACCAAAAGGTCCGCTGATTGCGATTGCTGCCAACAGTTCATTTCCATGATTTTTGGGAAGATACAAATCTCCGGATAACGTGATTCCATAACGGTTTTTAAAGTTTACTTTCTGGCGTGTCACTTGATCACTCGGCTTGAAAGTGTAGTGTTCATTTTCTAATGTTTTTCCCATTTTTTTCGAAGTTTTTGTTTGTGCTATTGCACTTCCTGCGATGAACAGGAATGCTGTAGCGATCAGACTTAATTTTCTCATTTTGATGATTTGTAAGTGAAAGGATAGTTAATGATTTTGGATGCACTCTTCTGTTTGTACTTCATTTGATTTTCTGGGAGAGGCCTGCGCTGTCTGTTTTTCCAGTAACGATCTGCTAACCATGGTTAACAAAGCAGCCATTCCGAAACCGGCCCCGATCCAGGGAAGATGGTTGATGCCATGGTTGGCAATAAACCAGCCGCCCACCGCAGTGCCAATAGTCACCCCGAGATTGCCAAATGAAGACTGCAGACTATTCGCAAATTCCGGAGCTTCAGGCGCTGCATCAATCATATAGGAGATAGCGGTCAGAAATGCTGGTCCGTACATGATTCCCCAAAAGGCAATAACCAGGATTTGAATGGTAAATTGATTACCGGAAAACTGAAGGATCATGGGCAACAGCATTGTGCCCAGCAGGAAAAATCCTGTCGTGAGGGTAATATTTTCTGCTAATAATCTGCCAGCCATCCGGTTGGCAATAACGCCTGTCAGTCCGAAAAGTAAAAGCATGGTACTGATCTGCTGTCCGCTCATCAGTTTTGCTTTGGCGAGATAATCAGCAAAATAACTGTAGGATGAGAACCAGGCTGATATCAAAAATACATTGAAAATGATGCTGATGATAAATCCTGGCTTTTTCAATATTTGCAACTGGCTACTGTAAGACAGCCTCTCACTTACTGGCATGTCAGGGATAAACGCCAGGATCCCGCCAATACCGATCAGACTGATGACGCCCTGAAGCATAAAACTGCTCTGCCAGCCGTATAAGCTGGATAAATACGCAGTAACGGGGATCACTGTAACCTGGGCAATGGCAATACCACCAATGACAATTCCCATGAGTTTGTGCTGTTCGCTTTTCGCCGCAGTGCGAATGATTGTACCCATAGCGGCAGAAAAAAATACCGGTTGAAGCATGGCCGGCACCACTCTGAAAAGTAGCAGAAGCCAGAACGGAGGTGCAAAGGCGGAAACGATATTGGAAACCAAAAAAAGCGATATGGCAATGACCATCATCGTCTTTCGGTTGATGTGTGAAGTGGACAGAACCAGAAAAGGGCCCATCAGGAAAATGGTGAGGGCAAATGCACTGAGCAGCCAACCCGCCTGATCAATGGTGATGCCATAATGCGCAGCTACTTGTGGCAGCACCCCAATAATTCCAAACTCTGTACTAATGATTCCAATCACACCCAGACAGC
>DASYHR010000792.1:0-6799 GCA_035998385.1 Dyadobacter sp.
TCGTTGGCGCTATTGCCGGAGAAGCTAACATTCCCGGAAAAACAATTGGTGCTATTGATATTTACGACAAATTTACTTTTGTTGACGTTCCTGAGCGTGATGCGCGTGCCGTACTACGTGCAATGGACGGAAATACAATCAAAGGAAAGCCTGTTCAGATTGATATCGCGAAATAAGCGATTTTAATTTGAGGTATATATAAGAGGAACTCTTCACAGGGTTCCTCTTTTTTGTTTTGAAAAAAATTCAATTATTATTGGTACATCTGTAACGGGGGCGTACTGTTGCCCCGGTTTATTACATTTATGTGAAATTCTGACCGTATGCAAAATCAACCTAAACCTGAAGTTTGGCTGAGAGGCCCGCTTCCCGAAATACCGGCCTTGTTACAACCAGCAGCTCATGCTTTGCTACAAGCTTTGGAAGAATTACAGGCTGTAAAGTTGCCGGAGCATCTGTTATGGGAAAAACCTGCCGGCGTTGCGTCAGTTGGCTTCCATCTCCAACATCTGGCGGGCGTTTTGGATCGGCTTCTTACCTATGCCAGGGAGGAGCAGCTTTCAGAATCACAATTATCTTTTCTTAAAAGTGAAGAAACTTCACCAAGTGCAAATTGCTCATATCAGTATTTGCTGGACCAATTCGAAAAACAGGTCAGCAAAGCAATAGACCAGATCAAACAAACAGATGCTGATTCACTAACCGATGTACGATTGGTTGGACGGAGTAAAATTCCATCGACCCATTTGGGTCTGCTGTTTCATGCGGCGGAACATACGCAGAGGCATATAGGTCAATTGCTCGTTACTGCCCGAATTCTTAACTCACAATTAGAGTAGATCACATTTGCCAAAGAACTTTTGAATTGAAATCACTAATTGTTCGAAATATGAAACTCTTTAAGTTTACTATTCTGTCTTGCTGCGTGGCTTTGCTCAGCCTTTCAGCAATGGCTCAGAAAAACCCCGAAGATAAAGCCGGCTGGAAATTAGGTGCACAGTCATATACTTTCAGGCTGTTCACTTTTGCCGAAGCACTTCAAAAAATAGACAGCTGCGGTTTGAAATACGTAGAAGCATATCCCGGGCAAACCATTGGTGGAGGGATTGAAGGCAAAATGGATTTCAAAATGGATGCGGCAAAACGTAAGCAGGTGAAAGAATTGCTGAAAAAGCATGGTATCACGATCACGGCCTACGGCGTTGTAAAAGGGAAAGATGAAGCCGAGTGGAAACAGCTTTTCGAATTTGCCAAAGACATGGGCGTGCTCAACATTGACACCGAGCCGGATCCGAATCAGTTTGCTTACATTATTCCTATGGCAGAAAAGTATAAGATCAATATAGCATTACACAATCACCCGAAGCCATCCCGTTACTGGCATCCTGATTCCGTTCTGAAATACGCGGCTGGCAGCAAAGTTGTAGGCTCCTGCTCGGATATCGGACACTGGGTACGCTCAGGACTTGACCCGGTAGCATGTCTGAAACAGCTGGAGGGCCATGTGCTGGGGATGCACTTCAAAGACGTTGTAAAAGATACACCTGATGGCAAATACCACGATGTAGTTTGGGGTAATGGCGACAGCAAAGTGAATGAAGTAATGGCCGAAATGAAACGTCAAAAATTCAAAGGTCCGATCTCAGTAGAATACGAATACCATTGGGAAAACAATGGTCCCGAGGTAGCCAAAAGTGTACAATACTTCCGCGAAACATATGTCAAATTGAAATGAATCATTAATTATCGCTTTCCGATCTGACTTTGAGAAGCCGCTGCAGCCAACTTCGTTGCTCAGCGGCTTCTTCATTTTTTGCCTCAGCAGTAGGTGTTTGCGACGTCAGGTTCCCAAGGTCTGGCTGTCCGGCATTGACCCAGCAGGTGTACCACATATCCCCCACCATCGCAACAGATGCTTTCATCCGCCGTTCGACTTGCCCACTGAGCATTCCATCAAACTTTTCTGAAAACTCTCTCGAGTAGGTGCGTGTAAGGACATTGTTTCGCAGTTCATACGTATACTTCTTATCAGGATCGAAAGATGCCGTTAATTGTTTTTCAAAAAGAAATACTGAATCGCTGGCGGCGTGCGACTCGGCAACAACCCGCCAAACCTCTTTGCTTACATTATCAACATACCTTACCTCACCTATCCATAATTGGTAATTCTCTGCAAATAACTCTGGCAATCTGGATTCCCAAAAGCCATGGATACCTTCCTGACCTGTCAGCTGGCCATTGTAATTTCGGGTAGTGTGTAACGGAACATGTGCATCTGCTATGTAATGCCCCAACTCGGCACTAAGCCTAAGAATGCGTCCGGCATCTTTTTGTTTGAAGGCTTCTGTAAGCTGATAGGATGCAATTTGCAGATGCCACGGCACGATGCCATGTTTCCGCAGACTATCTTCTCCTATTTTCGCTACAGCATCTTTCCAAAATTTTGGTAAAACCGAGAGTGCACTGTCGCCATAAACATCCAGATCAATAAAGTGCCGTTCTGCCTCTCCCACTACAGCGTACCGTCGCTTGTCCGGGTTTACAGCATTTTCTGTCAGATAGTCGATATTTTTCTGATAGAAATACTGCATTTCAACCGGAAGACGAAAAACTGCGAGCCGGTTGATTCGTTTGTGAGCCCAGAAACCCCACTCAGGTTGCAAATGTGTAAACGCAATATGCTGAACACAGCAAAATGCAGTGACTAGGATGAAAAAAGCGGTTTTTTTCCGAAAGTTTTTTATAAGCCCCAAAATCGCTTTCAGTATAAAATTCCGAACTCAAATGCATGACTAAAAACTTCATTTATACCGGTTTAACAATAAAAAGTAACTGTTAGCTATTCGTCGCAACCAATATTTTGAAGAACGCCAGGAAATATGCTCGATTTATGCCTGTTCAGAATCCCAAATGCTTCCATATAGTAAATAACTATGATAAAAGAGCACCAAATATTATTTGCCCATTGAATCAATCAATATAATATTATTTCAAAATCCACCGATTTTTCAATATATATTATATTTTTTATAAAAATAGTGCAATTAAGTTTTTATGATTACTTTTGTCACGTTAATAACAAAATCGAACGTTACAGAAACAAAAAGAAATGAAACCTCGTAATAAAACAATAGGATATTTGATACCAGTTTTCGCATTGTGCGTGTTTATGCTGGTTATTTACGGAGCTTATGTTCCCCATAAGCCTGCCGAAATTCAGCGTGTTGTTTGTATCAAGTTCAAACCTGGAACAAGTGCAGATGCAGTTGAAAAACACATGCGTGACTTCGCTACCTTGAAAAACAATGTAAAAGACGTTGTTGCTTATTCAGCAGGTAAAGTTGAAAAGAGCAAAGCAGATGGTGAGCAGTTCGACGTAGTACATTATCTCACTTTCCGTACCAAGGAAAGTGCCGATGAGTATGTGACAGACACTGACCGTCAGGAATTCGTAAAAGCTAATGAAGCCAATTGGGATAAAGTACTGGAACTGAATTCCAACATCCAAAAATAAATAGTAATAGGAGTGAAAATTAGAAAAAGAGCCGGGCTTCCCGACTCTTTTTTTTGGTTACCATTCTATTGGTTTCAGTCCTTGTTTTTCAAGATATTGATTTGCCTTACTAAAATGATGGTTACCAAACCATCCGCCGGCGTTCGCAGACATTGGCGACGGGTGACGTGATTTGAGTACAAAATGTTTGTTGTCATCAATGACAGCACCTTTGTCCTGCGCGTACTTGCCCCAAAGCAGGAATACAACATTTTGCTTTTCTTCGGAAATACATTTGATCACAGCGTCTGTAAACTTCTCCCAACCTTTATTCTGGTGCGATCCGGCTGAAGCACTTTGGACAGTTAGTGTTGCATTCAATAACAGCACCCCTTGCGAAGCCCATCTTTCCAGATTTCCGGTTGCAGGAAAAGGTTTACCCAGGTCTTGTTGGATCTCTTTGAAAATATTCATGAGAGATGGCGGCATTCTGATTCCGTCATTCACAGAAAAACAAAGTCCATTTGCTTGCCCTGCACCATGGTAAGGATCCTGACCCAGGATTACGACACGACAATTATAAAATGTGCAGTGATTAAACGCGTTAAATATTTGCCTGGCCGGAGGGAAAATCTGTTTTGTAGCATATTCCTCCTTGACAAAACAGACCAACGATTGAAAATAGGGCTTATCAAATTCCTGCGCCAGACGTTCTTTCCACGATTCCTCTATTTTTACATCCATCCCATTGAGTTTAAATTAAAAACCAAATTAATATCTTTTTGATTTGCTTTTATCAGCAAATGATGACTATTTTCGTCTGATACGAGTATTTACACGCCAAAATTAATACTTTAAACTAAGTACAAACGCAACACCTGATTCTTATGGTTTCAAAAGTTACAGAGGGTGTAAAAGTCACCGTACTAACAGAATATCAGCCTGACTATTCCAATCCTGGTCAGGAACATTATGTGTTTACCTATAAGATCATGATAGAGAACCGTGGGGAACACACTGTAAAGCTTTTGCGTCGGCATTGGCTTATCTACGATGCAAATGCGTCTGTACGTGAAGTGGAAGGAGAAGGCGTTGTAGGGCTTCAACCTATATTAGAGCCGGGTGATGTACACGATTACGTATCAGGTTGCAACCTCAGAACTGACATTGGTAAAATGGCGGGCACCTACCTGATGGAACGGGTGATTGACGGCAAACAATTCAGAGTGATTATACCTGCATTTTCCCTCGTTGTACCTTACAGACTGAACTGATCCGCTACACGGATTTACACTAAATGAAGACCAATTGATTGCTGCCTACATCAAATACCTTTTTCGTTCCGGTAACGAACACGCCATACATTCTCCGTTTTTGTTTGAACTTTACAACCATGTTATCGCACTCAAAAACGACAAAAATGCCGACTATAATAGCCTGCAGACATTAAGAAAGAAATTGCTCCGTTCTGATCAGGAAATTGAAATTCTGGATCTGGGTGCCGGGTCACGGATTGACAAGTCGAACCGACGTAAGCTAAAAACCATTGCGAAGAATGCCGAAAAGCCTGAAAAATTTGGCAGGCTTTTTTACCGCCTCATCAAACGCTTCAAGCCTGGCAATATTCTTGAACTCGGCACATCTTTGGGGCTTACAACGTTGTACATGGCTAAAGCCAGCCCTCGAACAAGAATTGTAACCTTTGAAGGTTGTCCACAAACCGCACGGGTTGCTGAAGCAAACTTCAGAGATGAAGGCATGAAAAACATTGAAATTGTGGTGGGGAATATTGATCAAACTCTGCCCGAAACGTTGAAAAGCTTCTCAGATGGTATCGATTACGCCTATTTCGATGCCAATCACCGTTTTGAGCCGACAGTGCGTTATTTTGAACAATGCCTTCCTTACGCCCACAACAACAGCCTGTTTATATTTGACGATATTCATTGGTCGGATGAAATGACACAGGCATGGAAGCATATCAAAGCGCATCCGCAGGTGACGCTCACTGTGGATCTGTTCTGGATTGGTCTGGTTTTTTTCAGAAAAGAGCAAGTGAAAGAAGATTTCACACTTCGGTTTTAAGAAAAAGCACATTATGAGAAAGAGTAATATCTTTACGGGATGTCCACATACAACAGCGGCAGCATGAACAGTAACGATATACTCGATCAACTTCGTGATAAAAATATCATTTTTAACAGACAGTCCGAAGCCGTATCCGGGTTTCTCGCTTCTGAGCCATTTTCGGTATACCACGAGCTCCGTTCTATACTTTACCTTGGTATTTTACTTTTTACATCGGGCATCGGCGTTATTGTATATGAAAACATTGACACGATCGGTCACCAGGTAATTATTGGCGTTCTCATCATTCTTTGCATACTTTTTTTAAGTCATGCATTTAAATACCGCTCACCATTTTCATGGGCAAAAATCAATCCTCAGAACAAACTTGCCGATCATAGTCTACTACTCGGATGCAGCCTTTTTTTGATTCTAGAGGGTTATGTTCAGTATCAGTACACATTTTTCGGCACAAGGTATGGGCTGGCTGTGGCTATTCCGACACTATTGTTTTTTCTTCTGGCCTATCGATTTGACCACATAGGTGTGTTGTCTATGGCGCTCACCGGACTTGCATCCTGGCTTGGACTCACCATTGCACCCACTTCCGTAACACGTGGTAATGACTTTACCAATGCGCACCTGCTGATCACAGCCATTGTTTTGGGATTGCTATTGTTAATTCTGGGAAAAGTGAGTGAGCAAAAACATTTAAAAAGCCATTTCAGCTTTACGTATTCACTATTCGGGGCGAACCTTGCTTCTGTGGCAGCCATAGCCGGCTTGTTTAATCATAATCCCCGGATCGTCTATTTCATCATATCAATAGCACTTTCTTTCTACCTGATACAAACCGCGAGGAAAGAAAAGTCTGCGCTCTTTCTGTTGGTGGGTGTGATATATGGCTACGTAGCGATCAGTTATGGGCTTTTTCACGTTGTTCCGGATGTGATGGTTGGATTGCTGGGCGTGTTCTATATGCTGGCATCCAGTGCGGGGACTCTGGTTTTTCTTCTGAACTTCAAGAAAATTTTAGGGACGAAAAGATGAACAGAGCTTATCAGGAATCCTGGGTAAAAAATTTACATGTGCAAAAGAAGTGCAGGGAATGGGTGTCAAAAAAACTACTTACTGATGTTCAGTTTGCCGAAATCTGTGTTCAGTTTCCGCACCAGTTTTACCTTCCTAATTTGTTCGTTCGAATCGGTTTATTTTTGTTTGCAAGCATTTCCGGCTCAT
>DASYHR010000859.1:0-2585 GCA_035998385.1 Dyadobacter sp.
GTATATGCAGCCGTCATACTGGATATGCTGATCAGTGTGATTCAGGCGAAAATTGAAGGCGTATTTGATTGGGCTTTCTTTCCAAACTTCATTAACAAAATGTTGCTGTACTCATTGTACCTGGCATTCGGAAACCTGTTCGATTATTTTGCGACAAATACCGGTTTTAAGCTGGACGGTTTCGGGCTGCACGCAATAGCATTTGTCCTGATCCTGGTAGAAGGTGCCAGTTTCTTCAGATCCATCAATGAACTAAAATCACGGCAACAATGAAAGTAGCTATCATCTCATTTATTCTGTACGTCATCTATGACACGTACATGCGAAGCCGGGAAAATGAAAAGTTCATTACCCGTACAGAATTCGACAAATGGAAAGCAGACAGTGCCAGCGCGCGCGCTGCATCTGTAGATTTATCCGGAATCATGTCACGTTTACAAACTCTTGAAACTTCACCATACGCATAATCTTTGATGTACACTCGTTCAGATTGTACATTACTCAACCATCTTACACATGAGAAATTTATTTTCACTCCTATTCACATTAGTAAGTTTGACGGCCTTCACCCAGGTTCCGGACACACTGACGCCTGAGAAGAAAGCACGATACAAAATCAGCAGGATTCGGGATAACTCAGTTAGGGCGATTACGCCTACAGATTTCCGGGGTGCTCTAAATGGTATAGCTGATATGGCAGCAAGTCGCACGCCATACGTAACAATTAAGGAACTACGAGCCGGGAAGGCAGACACCGCAAACGTCGTGCAAGTTTTAAACAACAATAGAGTTTACACGTACAAATATGAGGCCCTGAGCACCGCATTGGATGATTCTGCACTCGTCATAAGAAATGGTAACAGAAGGTATGTTATAGATACGGAAATAATTACCCCTCAAATGTTCGGGGCTAGAGCTGACGGAGTTTCCGATGATACAAGGGCAATTCAAAAAGCAGTTGATTTTGTCGTTTATCAGTCGAAAGATAAAAGGGTTTTCATTCCGTCCGGAACATATAAAACTACAAATACTATCCATTTAGGTTATGGCGTAAATGTGAATGGAAGCCCATATGTAACAATTACTATTGAAGGTTCGGCAGGAGGCCGGGCTACGCAAGGTACTAAAATAGTACCCGTATTTAGAGATAGGCCCGTATTTTCCGTATCATCTGGGAGGCAAATAAGAATTAGGAATATTCAATTCGTCGGGGATAGTTACACTAAAACCAATGTGAATTTACTTCACCCCAATCAAATTCCAGGAGCTGATAATAAAAGCACATGGAGAAACCCTGATTGGCCACTATCGGCCAGTTCGGAGACTGCTCCGTTTGCTGCTATTGCTGTTGATCCGTATGGTGGAAATAGTCCTACTACTCCCTACCCAAACGTGTCATTTCCATCGTTTTTTGCAGGCTCATTGCAATATGGTAAGATGCCTACATCGGACTTACAAATTCAAGATGTAGTAATAACGGGGTTTGAGGTCGGAATTGTGCTTAGCCCGTCTGGCAGTAATCAACAAACTGATTTCGCAAGCTTTGATAAGTTGTGGATAGAGTTTTGTACTTATGGAATTAGTGTGAGCCACACAGACTGTAGAGAGGTGTCATTAAAAGACAGTTATATTAGTTCATGTCATACCGGGATAACTACCGGGGCGCATGGTTTAAAGCTTGGTAATTGGGGTGGGGCTATCATAAATACAGCATTTGACAGAAACATACAGTGGTTTGACTTTTCTTCACCTGCATATCCAAATACAGGGCCTGTTAAGTTTTTAAATTGCTATGGAGAGAACGTATGGAGATTGGGTAACTTTGGTGCACCTAATTCCGGTGCGAACAGAGACACGAATATAGAATTTGACCATTGCTCGGTTAAGTTCAATCATAACGAAGCTTTAGGAATTCCAGCAAATTTATTAAGTACAACTGCTAAAACTTACACGTCTTTTAATGGAGGATTCTTTGCCTTTTATATTGGAGCATTTTCAATTCAAGGAATTCCGTCAAAGTTCTCATTTGATAATGGAGTAATATTTGAATGTTCTTCAGATGTAACACAGGAATATGAACGTAAAGCATTGAATGCCACAGGCGGGGGAATTCTGTTTTCACTTCCAGCCACATCGGCTATTGTGTTTCAGAAACCTAAAAGTTTCTTTGTTAAACATACTGCATTTAATGGTACTACTAGGTATATAAAAGAAGTATTATCACCTACCTTATCAAGCGCTCAAAACATTCCTGAAATATATTCACGTCAAGTCATTGGCTCAAATTCAACCAATTTAGGATTTGCGATCACCAAACCTGTAGAATTGCCTTTTGCGTATACAACATCCAGAACTAAGACGCAGTTTGACAATATAGTACTGAATGGTCGTGATTTGACCATTACATTACCATCGGTATGGAATAATGAATTGGCTTTTTATCAAAGAGGTGGTCTACCAGGTGATGTACTTGTAGATAATGCTACCGGATCGGTATTTTACATCTACAGTAGGATAGGCTTTGTCATAAAAGCGAAACTTCAGAACAATTATAGAACCGTAAATGGTGTCACTAGTTTTATTGT
>DASYHR010000879.1:0-8271 GCA_035998385.1 Dyadobacter sp.
ACAGTCAACGGATTTAATGCGCTTAAAATATTGTCTTCTAATCCATCCAAACCATTCGATACAGGGCGTGATGGGTTGAATCTTGGTGAGGCAGCAGCGTACCTTGTGCTTGAATCAGAGGAAGTAGCGACAGGAAAGCAGTTTTTGGTAAAAATAACAGGTTATGGCAACGCCAATGATGCACATCATCCTTCTGCCATGTCGGATGAAGCGGTGGGAGCTATCGCTTCGATGAAGGCTGCATTGGCATCGGCCGGGCTTCAAACCAGCGACATTGATTACGTGAATGCCCACGGTACAGGCACTCCCAATAATGATCAGGTAGAGTTGGAAGGCTTGAAGTTGCTTTTTGGAAACGTTCCGGTTTATAACTCTACGAAACCCTACACAGGTCACACACTTGGGGCTGCAGGGGCAGTGGAAGCCATTTTTAGTATTTTGTCATTACAATATCAAACTGTTTTTCCTCAGTTGAATATTCAGTTTCCTATTGATCCGGTTTATGCTCCAAAATCAACACTTCTCAATACTGAGCTTAAAAATATTCTGTCCAATTCTTTTGGTTTCGGCGGTAATTGTACGTCGCTGGTTATAAGCAAGAGCTAAATTATTTCATCAGCTCGGTAAGTATCTTTTGAGCAGCTACAGAAATGATTGTTCCAGGCCCGAATATGCCTTTCACACCTGCATCGTAGAGAAATTGATAATCCTGAGCAGGAATAACTCCTCCTGCAATCACCATGATATCATCTCTGCCGATCAGCTTTAACTCAGAAATTAATTGAGGTAAAAGTGTTTTATGACCCGCTGTGAGGCTGGAGACACCTACCACATGTACATCATTTTCGGCAGCCTGTTGTGCCACTTCCTGAGGTGTTTGAAAGAGCGGGGCGATATCTACATCGAAACCCAGATCAGCGAAGCTGGTAGCAATAATTTTTGCACCGCGGTCGTGGCCGTCCTGTCCCATCTTTGCAACCAATATACGCGGTCTGCGTCCATCCATTTCTGCGAATGTGTCAGACATTTTCAGTGCAATCCGAAAATTTTCATCATCAGATGACTCTGCCTGGTATATTCCCGATACAGCCCGGATTGTGGATTTATACCTTCCGAATTTTTTTTCCATCGCTTCCGAAATTTCTCCTAATGTGGCTCTCTTGCGTGCAGCATCTACTGCCAAAGCAAGTAAATTTGTTTCCAGTTGCATTCCGCCAGCACCTGCGCAGGCTTTGGTGATTTTAGAGAGTGCTTCTGTCACTTCCTCGTTATCTCGCTTTTTTCTGAGATTTTCCAGTCTTGTAATCTGTCCGGAGCGGACGGATGTGTTGTCAATTTCGAGAATTTCAAGCGGTTCTTTTTCTGAGGTTTGAAATTTGTTAACCCCAATCAAATATTCCTGACCTGTTTCAATTCTGGCTTGTTTTCTGACTGCCGCCTCTTCAATCCGCATCTTAGGCAAACCAGTTTCAATTGCTTTAGCCATTCCGCCCAACTTTTCAATTTCTTGTATTAATTCCCAGGCTTGCCGGCAAAGGCCGTCTGTTAATTTTTCGACATAATGTGAGCCTCCCCATGGGTCAACTGCTTGACAAATACCGCTTTCGTGTTGAAGATATAGTTGCGTATTCCGGGCGATTTGTGCGGAGAAGTCGGTTGGTAATGCTATGGCTTCGTCAAGCGAATTTGTGTGCAACGACTGCGTATGTCCGCATACCGCTGCCATAGCTTCAATACAAGTTCTTGCAATATTATTAAACGGATCCTGTTCCGTAAGACTGAACCCACTGGTTTGACAATGGGCTCTTAACATCAATGACTTTTCGTTTTTGGGTTCGAATTGATTGACAATCTTAGCCCAAAGCGCCCTTCCTGCCCGAAGCTTGGCAATTTCCGTGAAATGATTCATACCGATTCCCCAGAAGAAAGAAAGTCTGGGTGCAAAATCATCAATGAGAAGTCCTGACTTTAAGCCCGTGCGCAGATATTCCAGTCCGTCTGCAAGTGTATAAGCGAGCTCTAAGTGCGCAGGCGCTCCTGCTTCGTGCATATGGTACCCACTTACACTGATGGAGTTGAACAGCGGCATGTAACGAGAGGAGTAGGCGAATATGTCTCCCACAATCCGCATAGAAGCTTCCGGTGGGTAGATGTAGGTATTACGAACCATAAACTCTTTCAATATATCATTCTGGATCGTTCCGGATAGTTTTTCCGGCGGAACACCCTGCTCTTCAGCAGCTACTATGTAGAATGCCATAATGGGCAATACAGCTCCGTTCATGGTCATGGAGACGGACATTTGATCCAGGGGAATATGATCAAAAAGAACCTTCATATCTTCCACTGAATCGATAGCCACACCTGCTTTTCCTACGTCACCTTCAACACGGGCATGGTCTGAATCATAGCCACGGTGTGTAGCCAGATCAAATGCGACAGACAGTCCTTTTTGCCCTGCTTCCAGATTTCTTCGGTAAAACGCATTGGACTCTTCGGCAGTAGAAAAACCAGCATATTGTCTTATCGTCCATGGTTTTTGCAGATACATGCTGGCATAGGGCGCCCGGAGGAAAGGCGATTTTCCTGCTTCAAATCTGAGGTGTAATGGTGCCGATAGGTGAACCGGAGATAAATCTCTCTCCTCAGATCTGGTTTCTCTTTGCGTTTTGAATTTGGTGAAATCGGGTTTCATGGCACTGATCAGTTTGAATACCAGGGAGCTGGAAGATTTCTAGCAGCCAGAAGATGTGTTTCCGTATCCTCCACTTCATGCACAGCTACATTTTCTTTCGAAAAGGTATTGTATTTGTTCACACCCACCATCACATAGTTCGTCTTCATCGCGCTGACTTTTTCACTCCATGCGGCGTTAGTCATATTCTGAATAAATCCGTTGTTGAAACTATTGACGATCCCTCCCTGCTCTTCAATTTCAAGGAAAAGATCCCATGCAGACTCTGCGATCATCAGACTGCGGTTGTCCAAAAAATAAGAGCCTGACGCCGGGTCCGGAACGTTGATCATTTCACTCTCAAAAGTGATGATTGAGGATATATTCATGGCAATTCGCTCCGCAAAATCACTTCCCTGATCAAACGCATGAATGGTTAATGCATTGCAGCCGCCAATAACCGCACTCATCGCTTCACTCGTCGTCCGAATGAGATTTGTATGTTCCATTGTATTGGCATGATACAAATCTGAAGTCTCAGCATGAAGAAATGCCTCAGGTATTTCGGATTTTTCACATCCGTAACCTTCGAGAATTCGGCTATGGAGCATGCGAAAAGCTCTTAGTTTAGCAATTTCAGAAAGATAATCTGTGCCGATGGAAAGTGAGAAAAATACATTGTTTGCAATAACCAAAGCATGCAAACCGGAATCGGTGAGCTTGTCAAGGTAGAATACAAATGAGGCAAGCATCAGCGCCAATTCCTGCTCCGGCGTCGCGCCTGCATGATGAGAAACCTGACCATCCACCATAATCGGGTAAAAATCAGGGGTGCTTTTTGCTGAATAACAGACTTCCGCCAATTCAGAAAGGCTTTGTTTAAATGGCGAACCCGTTCTCATCCAGTTGGCAACAGGATCGTGGGCGATGCCACCTTTGAGACTTGAACCGGCTTTTTGTAATACTTCAAAAAGTTTGACAGCATCTTGTGATGAGTCAATAAATAAGGGAGTATCTCCGGCGTTGATAACAATGTCGCTGATTTCCTGCACAGATTTATCTTCTGCTTTTACCCTGATTGCCTGTGCACCCAGCCTCAGTTTTTCCTGGATTTTAAACGCAGTGTCATCTCCGTCATTAATCTGTAAGGCGGGCATATTAAGCCATCCGGTGTCTTTTCTCTGGCACCTTTGCAGTTCAGTGAAACGTGCCGGATTATATTCATCATGAGAAAAATAAGGTGCACACGTATGCGGATAAAGAGGGTGATGCCCCGGGAGCTCAGCAAGTGGTTTTTTAATTTCCAACACCACCTGTTTTTCCCAGTCTGACCGATGTGATGAATGAAATTCAGAAAACAAGTCTTCAGCCATATTCATCATTTTTAATCAGAAGGTGAAAATGAAAATTGGAACAGTACAGTGCTGTAATTTCGAGGTAAGTTATGTTTTATTCATGATTTCACTTAAGAATGTTTATAAATAACAATCGCTTTTGATTAGGATTGAGTATGCGGCTTGAAATTACCTTGTTACGATCTTAAATTGTGCTGTATTTTCAGGCGCATGGATCAGGTTATTTTTATATCTTTGCGTCCTTTTGATTTTTAAAGAAGCACTGACTAGGGTTTTAAACATTGGAAAGACTAAGCGGATATAGGGAAGTAGATCAGGTATGGGACGCATGTCTCAGGGTCGTTCAGGAGCATGTGCCGGAAGAAAGCTTTAGGACATGGTTCGAACCCATTCGTCCGTTGAAGCTGTATGGAAAGGTTTTGACGATACAGGTACCAAGCCAATTCTTTTATGAGTGGCTTGAAGACAATTATGTGAATCTGCTCAGAAAGGCGCTTGACTATGCAATCGGTCGCGATGGCTTGCTGGAATACTCTATTATCGTAGATAAGGGCAATGACAAGCATCAGCCGCTTACAATGAACGTGTCTACGCCGAAGACAGCCAGCACGTCCAAAAGAGATAATTTTTCGCCCGATCCGAGGGTAGGGGCTAATATTCAGTTGAAGGATCATGATGCCATGACTCTTGATACGTATCTGAATCCTAACTATTCATTTGACAATTTTATCGAAGGAGATTGTAACCGTTTGGCGCGCTCAGCGGGTTTTGCTGTGGCACAGCGTCCGGGGCTTACTTCTTTCAATCCGCTGATGATGTACGGTGGCGTTGGACTGGGAAAAACACACCTCGTGCAGGCCATCGGGAATTATATCACCAATCATTTTGATAACAAACTGGTGTTGTATGTTTCTTCCGAGAAATTCACAAATCAGTTTATCAACTCCATAAAGAACAACACGTTACAGGATTTTACTGACTTCTACATGAAGGTGGATGTTCTGGCTATTGATGACGTGCAGTTCCTATCAGGCAAGGAGAAAACGCAGGATACGTTCTTCCATATCTTCAACCATCTTCACCAGATGGGCAAGCAGATCATCATGACCAGTGACCGACCGCCGCGTGAGCTGCAGGGTTTACAGGATCGTCTGCTTTCAAGGTTCAAATGGGGGCTTACTGCCGATTTGCAAACGCCGGATTTTGAAACACGTATTGCCATTATTCAGAAAAAAATTCAGTCGGAAGGAATTTCAATCGACTATGATGTGATCGAATATGTGGCGCACAGTGTCAATTCCAACGTTCGTGAGCTTGAAGGTGTGATTGTATCACTCATGGCGCAGGCTTCGCTGACGCGCCGTGAAATCGATGTGGAACTGGCGAAAAATACGCTGCGTAACATCGTAATGAATGAGGAGAAAGAGGTCACCATCGACACCATTCAGGAAGTGATATCTGATTATTTTCAAATCACTGTGGCGGATCTGAAGAGTAAAAGCCGGAAAAAGGAAGTTGTATATCCAAGACAGCTTGCCATGTATCTGGCCAAGGAGTATACCGAGCTTCCCCTTAAATCCATCGGTTACCACTTTGGAGGCAGAGATCATAGTACTGTAATTCACTCGATACAAAGTGTGAATTTGCTCATGGACGAAACGCCTGATGTGGAAGAGACACTTTTGAAATTACGCAGTTACTTTAAGTAGTAGGTTACGTTTCAAACACAATGTAGTGGGTTACTTAAATCCTGATTGTGTTGAAACCTGTACTTCTGAACCGCTCCGATATAGATTCCCGCCCTTGGGATCTTCTTATTGCTGACTCTTTACATCCAGTTATATACGGATTCAGCTGGTATCTGGATATCGTTTGTGAAAGCTGGCAAGCGCTGGTGTGGCCTTCTGCACAGGAATATCAGATTGTTATGCCACTTCCTGTCAGGAAACGCATGGGATTAGCGGTCATTTATCAGCCTCATTTTTGCCAGTTTCTTGGCATATTTTCAAAATCAGAAGTTACGGGTGAGGTGGCCCACAGTTTCCTGAAGTCCTGTTTTTTTCATTTTTTCTATATTTCTTCCTACAGCTTTCACCCGGATTTATCTGACACGATCGGGCCATTGTCAACAATTTTCCCAGCTATCACTTTTACGAATCAATATACTTTCAGGAAATCACTCGCATTGAATCAACCTTATCATCCTGATAGAAAGCGAAACCTGAGGAGAGGAGTTGAATATAACTGGATCATGGAAGATGAAGAAAATCCTGATAGGCTCATTTCATTATTCAGTACCCATCATTCCGGAAATATTGAAGGAGGAGTGAGTGTAAGATCGTATAAAATTCTGGAAAGACTAATAGATGCTTTTCGCATCCATGGGGATGTCACATTGAGATATGCTTTGTTAAAAGGAAATGTACATGCGGGCATTCTGATTTTTAAATATGGAGGCTATTCAGTCTATATTTTTAACGCGGCAGACGGGGTTGGGCGGAAAGGAAATGCACGAACCGTGATGCTCGATCATTACTTTCAGGAGCATCAGGGAACCGACTTGTTATTTGATTTCGAAAGTGCGCAGGAGCCGGATATTCTAGCTTTTTACAAATCATTCGGTGGAGTAGAAAGTTCATTTTTTTCGATAGGGAAAACCCGGCTGCGCTTCCCCCTCAGCTATTTTCAGTATATCCGAAGACAAATGATCAGAACCAGACGGGCTCTGCTTTTAATCCTTTGTAAGACTTGAGATCCATTTCAAGAGAACCAATCACAAGTTCAACCTGTACCTTCACAGGGATTTTATTGACATCATCGGAGATCCAAAGTTTCATAGCTCCCTCGCCTTTGAATAATTTATTGTCAGGAATAAGCGGATTCAGGCGCAGGACTTTTGTCTTGCCAAACTTGGTTTTAATCACATCTTTACCCACATATCTGACCCTGAGTTTATACACTTCTCCATCAAAAAATGTAGGAACTTCTATAATTTCTCCTTCATTGACGCGGTCAAAATTGAGTGTGCGCAGGAAGAAGTATCCGCTGATGATATCATGAATATTATTGGGAACATTATAGCTTTTTGACTCATCTTTCACAGTTGAGATGGCAGTATCCTTGCTGTGGTTGAAAACAATAGTTTCCTCTTTTCGATACTTATTTTCCTGAATACTTCGCTGAAACATATGTGGCAGTATCGAATTCGTGTCCACATAGGATCGCCATGTATCCCGGACTCTCGATATAAGGTCGAACGGACCCACTGTACGGCCTGTCACATTAATTTTAAAACAAGGTTTATTATTGACAACCGAAACGTTTCTGGCAATTTCCACTTTTGCCTCTGCCGCGTTGATAAACCCATAATGCACACGATATTCTACTTTTTCTCCGAGGCCAAAACTTTTATTAGAGACCACTCTGGCTTGGTCAACCTGCCGGAAACCTACAAATGCAGATGAGATGAAAAGAATAAATAGTATAATGTGTATGCGTTTCATGCCAAAAAGTTAAGATTAAAGAGAGGGGTATTTGTCTTTCAGATAACCCAGATACTTTTTAAAATCGCTTCCGAATTTGTCTTCATATTCTCTTTTGAAGCGATTCTGTTTCGATTTATAAGTTTGGTAACTTATAAAATACGCATTTCCGGGTAAAAAAGATGACTGCTTGATACGTTTCGCTTTCAACGTTTTTCCTGCGCTCATCAGTGTATCCGTGGTGCTAACTATTTTTTGGATCAAATGCTTTTTCGCTGAGTCTTTTTCGGGTTTCGGAGTTTGGTCTGGTCCGAATGTTAGGTAAAGACTGTCTAATTGCTTCATTCCCCTTAACATATGTTGCGAATAGGCGTCATTGTACTTCTTAGAATATTCGTAGTCAGCATATTGCCTGGAATTCGCTCCATATTTCTGTTTCAGGAAACGTGTGGCGCCCAAATCTCCGACAAAACTGGCTAGGTTTTCATTTAATTCAAGGTCATTTTTTACAAAAAGTGTTCCATGCGTAAGCTCGTGCAGAATCAGATTGGCAAGACTTCCTTCTTTTCTTTTGAGCATACTGGAGAGAATAGGATCTTTCAGATAGCCAAGCGTAGACCACGCCGATACTTCACCGATGTCGGTATCAAATCCTGCCTCGCCAAGTACTTTTTCCTCTTTCACAGCGCGTGTGGAATCAAAATATCCTTTGTATGGAAAACTACCCAGGATTGGGAAATTCCATTTGTAGGCTTTAATC
>DASYHR010000883.1:0-1744 GCA_035998385.1 Dyadobacter sp.
GATTAAACAAGATAACAACAAGGTAAAAATCAGGGTCAAATACATGTGATCCTGCTTTACTGAAATTAAGATTTCAAAAAAATTAATTGAGTAATAAGTAGTCAGTAAAAGTTGCCGGATCTTTCCGGCAGCTTTTATACCAATTGCTCCGGAGCCCAATTTTCGGGCAAAATTCCACCTTCCTTCTTTCGTCGAAAATTATGTTTTGCAAGAAAGAAACACTCCTGCATCAAAACATTGCCCGTGAATCATGCGTCCGTGCCTATTTGACGAAGATTTGGAATGACGGACAAACAGACCAGCTGGACTTATTCCTTCATCCTCTGTTCATAGATTTCTCCATGCCTTCCCACCCACTGCAGAATGCAACCGGTGTTGAACTGTATTTGAGAATCCTAAATAGCAGTGTCTATTTTTGTTTCGGGATTGAAGCTACCGCTTCGTGCGGCGACTACGTATACGCCGGCTTGAAATTACATGTTGGTCCGCTTTCCTCGTCAAATCCGCCCGTTACCGAAAGCTCCCAATTATTCAGTGTCTTCAGATTGAGAGAACAAAAATCATTTCACACTGGCAGTCCGAACACGGTAAAAAATGAACACAACCTTTAATCTCCCCTATGCATTTCCCTCTGCCCTTTCCCAACTCACCCTTCCCCTTCCCCCTTTCTCCATTCCCTCTGCCCACTCCCCCTTTGCCCCACTCCCTCTGCCGTAAGCCCCCTGCCCTCTCCCCCTTCTGGCATGGCTTTTTATATTGAAGCGCCGCCCGAAGAAATTAACGCACTTTTACCATCAACGGAAAATATGAGAATCGGAATTATAGCGCACCTGAAATACCCTATCAGTAAGCCGTTTAAAGGCGGACTTGAAGCCTTTACTTATGACATCTCCCAACGCCTTTTGGCGAACGGCCACGATGTGGTCTTATATGCTTGCGCAGGTTCAGATCCTATACTCAACGTCAGACCGATTCTTCCGGAAAACGAGTATCATCCCGTGATATCTTCAAAGTTCACATCCCGCGAATTGAGTACCGAGTTTATCTCTACACATCACGCATACGTTGAACTGATGCAGCATATCGACAATGATGAGCTGGATGTAATTTTTAACAACAGTTTGAATTACGTTCCGATTATGATGGCATCGGTTGTAAAACCACCCATGGTAACCGTGTTACACACACCGCCTATATTTGAACTCAAGAATGCCATCCGACGGGAACAGCGTGCCGGTAAAGTAAAATACGTCTCTGTATCACCTTCCAACGCGCGAAACTGGCGGGAGTATGCACCCAAATGTGATGTGATTCCCAACGGAATTGACCTGACACGCTGGCACTACCATCCTGAAAATGACGGTTCGTATCTTATGTGGTTTGGTAGAATACATCCGGACAAGGGCCTGCATATTGCCATTCAGGCGGCGAAAATAGCCGGTAAAAAATTGAAAGTCGCAGGCGCGATAAGTGATGAATTCTATTACGCGCAGTTCATCAAACCTCTGTTGGATGACTCGATAGAAATGGTGGGGCATTGCACGAACGGTCAACTCAATGATTTGATCGGAAACGCAGAAGTGTGTCTGATCACCCCTTGTTGGGACGAGCCTTTCGGTCTGGTGGTGGCGGAATCGCTGGCATGTGGTACGCCGATAGCTGGTATCGGTCGAGGCGCTTTACCGGATCTGCTTTGCGAAAAAACTGCAAGTCTTTCTGAAACAGATGATCCTGTTGAGCTTGC
>DASYHR010001069.1:0-5235 GCA_035998385.1 Dyadobacter sp.
GCCAGCAAAGGAACAATTGATTTTCTTACAGCAAGAGGATACATCACGTTCAAACCGATTAAGGCAATTAACGTCAAATTCGGGCATGATCATAACGTGTTCGGAAATGGCTTCCGCTCTCTGATTCTTTCTGACAACAGCAGTCCCTATCTTTTCCTGAGATTGGACACACAGATCGGTCGTTTCAAATACACTAATTTGTGGACGAGCATGCTTAATGATGACGCACATGCCTGGACAAGTGGATTAAGGGGGAAAAAATTTGCAGCCATACACCATTTGAGTGTTAACGTCACCGATAAAATAAACGTAGGTATATTTGAAGCTGAAGTATTCAGCCGTGATTCTGTTGGCGGCGGTTATGATCTCAACTACCTCAATCCGATCATTTTCTACCGTTACGTCGAATCGTATATTGGTAGTGAGGACAATGCCTTACTCGGATTTGATTTTCGCTGGTTGGTTGGCAAAAAAGCCTCCATCTACAGCCAGTTTGTTCTGGACGAATTTCTTACCAAATACCTTTTCAACGGAAGCAGATCGTGGACCAATAAGTATAGTCTGCAAGTTGGAGGGAAGTACGTAGATGCTTTCGGGATCAAAGACCTTGATTTACAGGCCGAATACAACCTGGTCAGGCCTTATACTTACTCGCACAAAGACGGTGGAAGAAATTATGCGCATTACGGACAGTCTCTGGCACATCCGCTGGGAGCTAATTTTAAGGAATTCCTGGGTATTGTAAGATACAAACCTACATCCCGCCTTTCGGTTTACGGAACGCTTATGGTCGCAGACAAAGGAAGAGATCCGGGTAACCAAAACTTCGGTGGTGATATATCAAAAAGTTACGAAGACCGTACCGATATTCCCGGCTATCCGAGAGGCCTGGGCCATAGAACAGGACAAGGGATTATGACAAAAAACGTATCCACTGATCTGCGACTCAGCTATTCGCTTGCCCACAATCTTTTTGTCGACGGCCGATATCTGCTTCGTAATATGAAATCGGACGATGCCGCTTTTGCACAAAAGTCAAGCGTTTTTACGATTGCAGTACGATATAATATGGCATATCGTCAAAATGCCTTTTGATAGAAAAAGCTGTCGATAGACAAATCCAATTCTTGTACCCACCATCTCGACAAATTATGGAAACAGATCCACACCAACTCAAGGATTTAATTCGCCTGGCTTTGCTGGAAGATATCGGCGACGGCGACCACTCATCATTGTCGGCGGTTCCGGCTGATGCTACAAAAAGAGCACATCTTCTTGTAAAACAGGAAGGTATACTGGCTGGAGTCGATGTGGCACTCATTATTTTTGAAGAAACGGCGCTGTTCTACGGAGACCCGCTTTTGAAAATTGAAGTGTTACTTAAAGATGGAAGTGCAGTCAAAAAGGGCGATATCGTACTAAACGTGGAAGGCAATGCCCGCCTGATTCTGAAGTCAGAAAGGCTGGTACTCAATATCATGCAAAGAATGAGTGGTATTGCTACCTATGCCCGGCAAATGACAGATCTGATCAGCGATCTGCCGGTGAAACTACTCGACACAAGAAAAACTACACCCAATTTTCGGATTTTCGAAAAAATGGCTGTGACCATTGGAGGAGCAGTTAACCATCGGATGGGTCTTTATGACATGATTATGCTGAAAGACAACCATGTCGATTATGCTGGTGGTATTACAAAAGCCATTGAGCGTGCGAATGAATATGTAAAAGAAACCGGAAGGAATCTTAAAATAGAAATTGAAACACGTAACCTGGCGGAAGTGAATGAAGTGCTATGCGTTGGACAGGTCGATATCATTATGCTTGATAATTTCTCTCTTGAAGATATGAGAGAGGCTGTCAAGCTGATTGATGGCAGATTTGAAACCGAGGCATCAGGAAATATTACAGAAAAAACCCTGCGCGCTGTCGCAGAAACAGGTGTGGATGGTATATCAAGCGGTGCACTTACCCACCAGGCAAGGAGTCTGGATTTAAGTTTAAAAGCTTTCTAACGCTCTAAATATGAGATAACGTATGCTGACAAAATATCAAGCGGCATACGGACTCCAATTCTGGAAAAGATGCCTGAAACTAACGTTGCTGGCATCTTTTTTCGTTTATCGGTTACCTGCTCAGAATCCGCCACGCCCTGACATTGATATCAGTCAATTTATTCAGTACCTGTTTCCCACACCCACCGAAGACTCAGACTACGAAGATCTGTATGAATCTTTATTTCAACTGTATGCCAATCCCATTGATCTGAACAAGGTAACGCAGGATGA
Organism: Dyadobacter sp.; assembly: GCA_035998385.1. GTDB lineage: Bacteria > Bacteroidota > Bacteroidia > Cytophagales > Spirosomataceae > Dyadobacter. The sequence continues at coordinate 2,289 of DASYHR010001069.1, forward strand.
ACTTTCTTCCATGTTTATTCTGTCGGACAAACAAATTGCCGCCCTTCTCACCTACCGGCAACAAATGGGGTCATTTATTTCATTATACCAATTACAATCCGTCCCGGGTTTTGACCTTCCTATCATTTACAAACTACTACCTTTTGTTACTGTAGAACCCGCTCAACTTACTCTCAGGCAAAGTCTTCGAAATCCGACACAGCATTTCCTTATGTTCAGAACAGCTAAAATCCTTGAAATGCAAAAAGGCTTTTCTGAAACCGACAGCAGTTCTGCTTCCCGGTACGCCGGACGACCACTCAATGGTTATCTCCGATACCGGAATGCCCGTACCGGAGTTTACAGCTTTGGGTTCAGTACGGAAAAAGACGCCGGTGAGCAATGGTGGTACTGGAAGCCAGGCAGACAAATATTCGGCCCTGATTTCACATCCTTTCACGCTCAGATTCAAAATCGCGGCAAACTCAAAAATTTTATCATAGGAGATTTCCAAATGCAGGCAGGGCAGGGACTTGTATTGGCAGCAGGGTTTTCGTTGGGGAAAGGCTCAGAGGTCATACGCACCACTTACCGCAGTACTTTAGGGCTTCGGCCGTATACTTCTGTATTGGAAGCTAACTTTTTTCGCGGCATCGCTGCCACCTATTCCATTGCCGAAAATATTCAGGTCACAGGTTTCTACTCGGGTACTAAAAGAGATGCTAGTCCGGATGATATATCTGTGGAGGGAAACATTACAACAGTATCTTCCTTATTGATCTCAGGTTACCATCGCACGCAGGCTGAACGTGACAAGCATAATATCATTTCCGAACGGAATGTAGGTATGCACGGACTGTACAAATTACCGTCTCAACGTGGCCAGATAGGCATTACGATACTACATACAAACTATGGCGCTATGCTCCTGAAAAAAGACGTTCCGTATAATGTATTTGAATTTCGTGGCAGGCACAATCTGGTAGCGGGCATACATGCCGACTACCGATGGCAGAATATTCACCTCTTCGGCGAAGGAGCGAGATCTTCGGGTGGTGGCTTGGGCGGTATAGGCGGACTCATTGCCGGATTAGGCAAAACGATTGATTTTACTTTGTTATTGAGACACTACGACGAAGACTTTCATACTTTCTATGGAAATGCCGTAAGTGAGTCTACCCGACCAATTAACGAATCGGGTATCTATTGGGGACTACGCTATGCCCCCAACCGGCGCTGGCAATTCAGCACCTACTACGACAAGTTTCGTTTTCCATGGCTTAAGTATCAGATCAACGCGCCATCATCAGGATATGACTTGTACTTTCATGTTCTGTGGAAACCTAATAAACGATTCAATGCGTACGCGTTGTTTCATGAAAAGAACAAACCGCACAATCTTACCACAGAAAAACCACAGATTTATCCGGTGGTCGAATCTATACGTAAAAGCGCAGTGATTAATATGGAATACGAGGTTCCTCTTCGTTTCACGGTTAGGACAAGGCTGCAAAGTGGCGAATTCCGGTACAAGGGCGGCGAGGCTTCGAAGGGATTTGCCATTGCGCAGGATATTACCTGGAAATACAAACGCCTCGAATTCAGTGCCAGGCTGGCCTATTTCGCCACTGACAATTACGACAGTCGTCAGTATGTATATGAAAAAGATATGCTGTATGCATTCTCTCTTCCTGCTTACTACGACAGTGGCACCCGACATTATATCATGACGCGTTACACACTTACCAAACATATGAAAATATGGCTCAGGTGGGCACAAACCAGATATAAAGAGTTGGACCAAATCAGTTCTGGACTCAATGAGATCAATGGGAATAAAAGAAGTGAATTGAAAATGCAGGTGATGTACCAGTTTTGAATACGTATTTTTGCAAAAAATTTTACTTGATGCGCATTACAAAAGAAGACATATTAAAAAAATATTTTGGTTACGATTCATTCCGTCCACAACAGGCAGACATCATTGACACCGTGATGCGGGATGAAGATTGTCTTGTATTGATGCCTACGGGTGGAGGGAAATCAGTGTGCTTCCAGATCCCTGCCCTACTCCGGCCCGGCCTTACGGTTGTGATCTCCCCACTCATCGCATTGATGAAAGACCAGGTAGAAACATTGAGAGGAAACGGAGTTGATGCTGCCTACCTGAACTCTACTCTATCCTCAACCGAACAGGATCAGATCATGTGGCGGGCCAAAATTGGTGAGCTCAAATTATTATACATTGCACCTGAACGACTGTTTTCCGGAAATACATTCGATTTTCTGAGAGAATGGAATGTTAATCTTTTTGCCGTAGACGAATCACACTGTATATCCTCATGGGGTCATGATTTCCGCCCTGAATACCGCCAGTTGAGCCTTATCAAACAGCGCTTCCCAAAAGTTCCGGTGATCGCACTTACTGCCACTGCAGATCGTGTGACCCGCAGGGATATTTTAAAACAACTCGGTATCAACCAGGCGCCGGTATTTATATCCAGCTTCAACCGTCCAAATCTTAGTTTAAATGTACTCCCGGGACGTCAGCGCCTTCCTCAGATACAGCGTTTCATCAAAAAGCGTGAAGGGCAATCTGGTATTATCTATTGTTTGAGCAGAAAAAATACGGAAACTGTCGCCAGTAGTCTCACCAAAGCAGGCTATTCCGCAGCGCATTACCATGCCGGCCTTCCGTCAGAAACCCGTTCTCAGGTACAGGAAGAATTTTTGCGTGATGATATACAGATCATCGTCGCAACGGTAGCCTTCGGGATGGGAATTGATAAATCGAATGTCCGCTGGGTTATTCACTACAATCTCCCGTCCAATGTAGAAAGCTTTTATCAGGAAATCGGCCGGGCCGGACGCGACGGTTCTCCATCCGACACGGTGCTTTTTTACAGCTATATGGATATCATTACCCGCCAGGATATGATTAACAACTCCGAACAATCGGAGGTGCAGA
>DASYHR010001070.1:0-3029 GCA_035998385.1 Dyadobacter sp.
TACATCACTTGAACACTCATATTGTTGTCGTTAACGTGGTATTAAATGCACTTCTACAAAATCTCCGGATTTCACTTCCCGTTGATGCGATGGCAGATAAATAATTGCATCAGCAAGCGCAAAGGATCGTAAAGCAAAAGACTCCTGCCCATCCAGCGGCATGACGCCTCTGTCCGTAACCAGCGCTTTCAGAAATTCATCCCTTTCGCCTGAAAATGAATAGTCGCTCATTATCGGCATCCTGACCGATTTCACAAAGCAATCTTTCCAACCCGAAATACTGCGTACGACCGGAAGTACATACTCATAGTAACACACCAATGATGATGCCGGATTCCCGGGAAGTGCAAAAATTAACTTATCCTCTTTTTTACCGAATAACAGGGGTTTGCCTGGTTTTTGTTTCACCTTATAGAATATAGTTTCCACTCCCATCAACTTGAGAGCTTCCCCGACGAAGTCGTAATCTCCGACAGAAATACCTCCACTGGTCAGAATCAAATCATTTTCTTCATACAGTGCTCGGAGTGCCTCTACAGTTGCATCCAGATTGTCACTGGCTCTGCGTATTTGCACATCGGTGATGCCTTCCCTAAGTAAAGCAGTATGCAACATCACAGAATTGGACTCATAGATCTGTCCATGTCCGATTTCTCCTCCGGCTTGTACCAGTTCGTCACCTGTAACGAGTAATCCAACTTTGGGTTTTCGGTAAACAGTTACTTCACCAATGTTAAGACCGGCCAGGAAACCGATACCGCCTGCAGATAGTAATGTCCCGGCCACCAGCGCTACATCTCCCCGTTTGATCTGCTGACCTATGTTACGTATATTTTTCCCCTCAGCAACAGGGTATTCATTGATATATACCCTATCGCCGTCCCGCACGGTATGCTCCTGCATAACTACAGCAGAGGCTCCCTGAGGGACCGGCGCACCTGTAAAGATCCGGATTGCGCTACCTATTTCAACAAACTGTACCGTATTCTCCCCAGCCTTCGCTTCCGAGGCGATATGCAAACTGGTGTCGGGCCCAATAATATCTTCATGATGTATCGCATAACCATCCATAGAAGATTGCCTGAACGAGGGTAGCGACAACGGTGCTACAATGTCTTCTGCAACTACATAGTTGGCTGATACTGACACCTTCCTGACTTCAGTAGGTAACAATGCCGAATGGTCAAGTAACTTTTGCTTTGCCTCGTTTACGGATATCATTTTATTACAAATTCAGAATTGCAAGATACAATAACACCTCCACGAAACGGAAAATATATATGTAAAAAAGGGTCATACTAACTTATAGTAGTATAAAAATTATACTACAAAAATCATTATAATAATATGTAACTTGCTGTATATCAGCTCTTATCATGTAGAAAAATATAGATAATCACTGTTTTGTCACATTTTTATCAACTGCTGCCCTTTCGTATAATGTCTTAAAAACAAACGATTATTTATGCACACAGCGTCAAAATGGCATTATCGTTATGTAAATTCTAAAATTTGCGAAATTTAGTAATATTAAATAAGTACTATTCATATTATACTAATATGCCTGAAAATCAGATTTTTACATCAAAATGAAATTTTATTAATTCAATACCGTTACCTTTGTGCTCCTGGCAAAGATTTTGATATGCAGTTTGTATAGCAATTGTCTTTCCAATTGAACCTATGTTTCACGAAATAAAAAATGCATGATTCGACTAATCTTTGTTGCCTTCTCAATCGCAGTAATGGGCAAGTTATCCATGAGCGAGGTGGAGGTAGAAAAGAAAGAACTGAAAGAATTGAAAGACACAACAGAGACCATTAATTCAGATCTTCTTGCTATTGACTTCTGTGGCGAGGCTATACCATTATCAGAGCTTCGCATCGCTCAGCGATATCAAACAATGATCAGAAATTACGATACCCCGGAATTTCGTAAGCTGATGACAAACACTGAAAAAAGGATGAAAACAGTTGAAAACATCCTTAAAAAGTACGGAGTACCAGCCGATTTTAAATACGTACCCATTATAGAGAGCGCTATGAACAATGAGGTAAAATCTCATAAAGGCGCCGGGGGCTATTGGCAATTTATGCCATCAACAGCCAAATCTCTCGGATTGGTAGTAGACTCGGAAAGAGACGACAGAAAACATCTGGTAAAGTCCACACATGCGGCAGCCAAATACCTGGTAAGCCTGCATAAACAACTTGGCTCATGGACGCTGGTCGCCGCAGCTTATAATGCGGGTCCGCAACACATCCAGGATCGCATGCAGCGCCAGAATAAGAGTGATTACTTCAAATTGAAACTCAACGCTGAAACTACCAAATACATGTACAAACTTGTTGCCGTGAAGGAATGGTTTTCCAATCCCGAACGTAGCCGCGAGTGGGGAAGTGGCGAAGTGGTAGAACGTATTGCAGAAATCAAACCCGATACGAAAAAAGACCTTGTTAAATACGACCCTAACACAGTCGTCAGATTGATAACAGGTTCATAAATCATAAGTTTTATTGCGTTTATGTAGTAATGGAAAGCTGCGATATGCTTTTCTTTGCACCGGATATCCATATAGTTTATATGGATATCTTTTTTATAATTTATCTCAAATCTTGTTTTTAAAGACATGACAAAAGCAGAAATGATCACAGATAAAGGAACTATGCTGATCGAACTTTACGATGAGCATACTCCGATCGCCGTGAAAAACTTCGTTGATCTTTCAAAAAAGGGCTTTTACGACGGCTTAATTTTCCACCGTGTGATACCTGACTTTATGGTACAAGGTGGTGATCCTACAGGAACTGGTCGTGGAGGTCCTGGTTATACTATCAAATGTGAAGTAAAAAACGGTAACCAATACCATGACCGTGGTGTACTTTCAATGGCTCATGCAGGCCGTGACACAGGTGGATCTCAGTTTTTCATCTGCCACAGCAGAAACAACACTGCTCACCTTGATGGAAACCACACTTGTTTCGGTAAAGTAGTTGAAGGTATTGATACTGTTGACCTGATCCGTCAG
>DASYHR010001073.1:0-3180 GCA_035998385.1 Dyadobacter sp.
ACCAGGGAAGTGTTTCCCGAACTTAATCGGGTTGAAAGGAAAAAACGGGAAGCATCGCGATTGGGAGAGACTTCGCCCATTGTTCATTCTATCAAATATGCGGATATGACCGACAATGCACGTTCCGTTGTGGCGGGTGATCCGGGATTTGCGGTTGTGTATTTGAAGGAAATGGTCGCTATTCTCGACCAGCTTCGACTTGGTGATATTCACCTGCTGATCAACGCTTGTGTAGCCCTGGACAATGCAAGGCAGGAGCTCAGAAACAAAAAGAAAAATATTTAAAAAAAATCACAAAACGGTTACAACCATTTACAGGCAAATCTGATCTTCCCTCTATATCCTCGACTTGTAACTTAATTAGCCACATGAAAATCAAAAAAACAGTTTTATAGGCAGTAGTAGCGGCAGTAGTGGTTACCACTGTAACTGCATGCGCAGTAAGTGACGTCAGTCCGGAGGGCGAAAAAGTCACTAAAAACAAAACAATAGATTCATGCCCTGCTTGCGGCATGGGTTGATGTATGCAAGAAATTTACTCATCCCTATCGTGTAATCTGGACGCCAATATTTTGTTGGCGTCCATTCCTTTGTTTGAACAGGAAAAAATAGAAGCGATTGAATGGTCATTTGACGCGCTGTACAAACATGATCAGATCCCTTCCTGGTTCGCGGATCTGGTTTCGGAATATGCACGTAACAACCGGCTGGTAGGCCACGGAATTTATTTTTCCGTGTTTTCGGGAAAATGGCTACCTCAGCAACAGCAATGGCTTAATAAACTGGCGAAGTTTTCCAAAGACTTTCAGTTCGATCATATATCCGAGCACTTCGGCTTTATGACCGGTGCCGACTTTCACAAAGGAGCTCCAATCAGTATTCCTTTTACACCCAATATAGTAGAGCTTGGAGCCGACCGGCTGGCAAGGATTCAGGATGTATGTCAATGTCCGGTGGGGCTGGAAAATCTGGCTTTTGCTTATTCCTTTGAAGAAGTCAGAATGCAGGGAGACTTTCTCGCCCAACTCACAGACAGGATAAACGGATTTCTGATTCTTGATCTCCATAATCTTTATTGCCAGCTTCACAACTTTAATATAACTTCAGAGGACCTGCTCAAAGCTTATCCTTTGGAAAGAGTACGGGAAATCCATATCTCAGGCGGAAGCTGGGAACAGGGCGTAACTTCAGACAGACTGATCAGACGAGATACCCACGACGGTGCCGTGCCACAAGAAGTTTTTGAACTATTGAATGAAGTCATTCCATTGTGCTCCAATCTGAAGTTTGTAGTACTCGAGCAACTGGGCATTGCGCTTACAAGTGATCAAAGCAGAATGCAATTTCAAGACGATTTTGATCAGATGGATGTGATCGTGAAGTCGCACAGCAACCTAAGAAATACTGCTCCTGTCAATAATTTCCTCCCGGTTTTCCATCCGGCTATCACGTCTCCCCCAAAAGAAGACTTGCAATTGTATCTTCAGCAGCAGGAACTTTCAAAAATTCTCGAAAACGCCAAAAGTCTGCAACACGCTCAAAAGTTGCTTCAGGAATCCTCCCTGCGTCATTCCGCCTGGCATATTGAGGAATGGTCAGCCGATATGCTACAAACTGCAATTGCCATTGCTCAGAAATGGAAAAACGGTTTTTGATCTCAACTCAAGCCAGCTATTTTCACAAATTTTACAACTTCTTTACCATATGTTATGCTGCGCTCAGGCTGGAATTTAACCTTCCCTATCCTTACTATTTGACATCTGCAACCCGGGCAATTCTTTTATTCTACGTTTCGCACGAAATACCGAATATAATGCCATCAATTACCTATTGTACCAAACCTTGACTCCATTTAAGTTAATATCGGTAAAAAAGCCGTTAAATACCACCAAGTTTATGGCGTAACATAACGGTAATTTTACAAATAGATAATAGCAAGATTTTATATGCTATATGTCAGCCCTAATCATTTGCGATCCGTTACACTTAAATAAACTATGACTGTATCAATATGTACCCGAATAGATTTCATACAGGTAGCAGATGTCAATGAGGACAGGTCATCTGTATACATGATGTAGCTATTTTGCCTAAAATCCGGGCAACTGGCAACCTGACAAGGAAGCCGCCGGGCCCTTAATACCATAATCAAACCTGACTTTCACGAAAAAACTTTCTCAAAAAGAAAGACAGGAAAGCTATTGCCTGAACAAAACCAAATTTCTCTTATTACTAATGACATTTTTTACTCAATTCAGAACAACTTCAGCTGTCGGAATCGCTACACTTTTGGGCCTGTTAAGCGGCGCTGAAAGTGTAGCGCAAAAATCGTTGCCGGCATACAAACCCAGCCAGACCGAATTACTCGCCTCCTACAAAAGGATGGAATTATCCGATTCGCTCTCGCGGGGAAGTGTGTTACGTGCCGGCATCACGCCCGGATGGCAGGCAGACGGACAATCATTCTGGTATAAAAATGTACTGAAAGACAGCCTTACCGAATACATATATATAGACGCAGCAGCAGGCAAGAAAACTAAACTTTTCGATAACCAGAAAGTAGCGCAGGCACTCAGTAAAGCGGCTGACAGTACTTTTTCTGACAAGAAACTGATGCTTCAGGATATCAGACTCGATGCAGCGCAAAAAACAATTTTCATCCAGGTAAAAGGAAAATGGTTTGCCTACAATACCGAAACCAATCTTGCTGCGAAAGTCGAAAAACCAACTGTAGATAAACCCAGGGAATTGGGCTGGACCCGCCAGAGAAGCCGTTGGCAGCGTTTCAGGGCAGACAGCCTTTCACCAGATAAAAAACAGAAGGCCTTTGTCAAAAACGGCAATATCTATCTGAGCACGCCGGATGGCAAAAAATCCGGTCAGCTCACATTTGATGGTAATCCACTGAAACCTTTCGGAGAGTTGAGCTGGTCGCCGGATGGTAAATATCTGGTGTGTTACAGAATCACGCCACAGGAAGAAAGACAAATCAGTATCATTCTTTCGTCGCTGCCCAATACGACAAGAGGTGAGGTAAAAACCCGTGGCTATGCCCAGCCCGGCGATGAGTTTACAAGCTATGAAATGTTTGTCATCGACGTCAAAACGGGTAAAACTGTCAAAGTAAAATCGGAAGCCATTGACTTTTTTAACGCGCCTGTGATCCGCTGGAGACACAAT
>DASYHR010001091.1:0-6065 GCA_035998385.1 Dyadobacter sp.
CCAGTGACCGGGATATTTCTGCTACGCCCAGGCCAAGTTGCGCGGCACGTTGGCGGTCAATCTGGATCTTAACGGTGGGGTATCTCAGTGGCTGTTTGATACGCACATCCCGCAGATATTCAATACGGTTCATTGCTTTGATAAGCTTTCGTGCATGCTTCTCGCTTTCTTCAATATTTTTCCCGGCAACCACCACTTCAATAGGGGTGGAAGCTCCCTGGCTCATGATTTTTTCAGTAAGTTCAATTGGTTCAAAAGAAAGTTCGATATCCGGAACGGCCTTTTTTACAGCCTTCCGAATCTGTTCTTTAAGCCCATCCAAGGACGCCAACTGGTAGGTTTCAGCGAGATTTACTTGTAAAACCGCTTCATGTGGGCCGGAGTTGAAAACATAAAGTGCACTTGTACCATAGCTTGATGGAGTTGTACCTACAAAAGCCGATGAGATACTGATATTTTGCCTGCCATCGACAAGTGTAGCAATTTCGCCCAGCACAAGTTTAACACGGTCTTCCATCCTTTCAACACGCAAGCCTTGCGGCCCTACCAATCGCACCTGAAACTGGCGTGACCGGTCCTGGCGTGGCATCATATCCTGACCGATCAGCGTAAAACCTATTCCAACTACAACAATACAGACACCCATATAAATCAAAATAACAGATCGACGGAATCCGATGAGCTTATTCAAAATAGTGACGTAACCATCCCGGATTCGATCCATAAAACCGGGTTTCACAAGCTCCGAATCGGATTGTGGATGGGCTGCTGAGGCTTCGTGTCCGACATGGTCTTTCAGCCACCAGTTACTCAAAATCGGAACCAGTGTCTGGGAAAGGATGTAGGATATCAGGATGGAGAAACCCACTGCAAGTGATATAGGAAGAAACATTCCGCCAGGTATACCAGTCATAAGAAACGCCGGGGCAAAAACAGCTATAATAGAAAAGGTAATGAGTAGTAGCGGGAAGGAAAGCTCTTTGGACGCATCCTGTATCGCTCTTGCTTTACTCTTGTCCATTTCAAGGTGCTGATGTATATTTTCTATCACTACCGTGGATTGATCCACCAGTATTCCGATAGCCAAAGCCAGCCCGGATAGCGTCATCATATTGATGGTTTGTCCGGTCATCTGCAAAAGCAAAATGGCAGCCAGAATAGAGATCGGAATAGTGACAATGACAATAAGTGAACTGCGCCAATCCCGAAGAAATAAAAAAACCATGAGTCCGGTAAGCAGTGCACCCAGTCCTCCTTCCACTGCCAGTGAATGCACAGACTGCATTACGTACACAGACTGGTCAAACTCATAGCTGAGATTCACATCTGCCGGAATCAGGTTCTGCATTTCGGGAAGTTTTTCTTTCAGAGCGTTCACTACATTCATCGTGGAGGCACCGGCTGTTTTGGTCACCGGAATGTAAACTGCTCTTTTGCCGTTGACGAGTGCATAACCTACAGGAACGTCAGTCGCATCTTCTACAGTCGCCACATCCCGCATGAGTACCGTTGGCCCGGCTCCCTTTCTGAGTGGAATGCCGAGGAACTCTTCAACGTTCTCAATTACTGTGTTACTGGGTGTTACCACAGTGTAGTCTCCTATCCGGATGTTGCCGGCGGGCGCGATTTTGTTGTTTTCTACTACTGCCAAAACAATATCATCAGGCGTAAATTCGTAACTCCTCATCTTTTCAGGATCTACCCTGATCACCACTGTTCTTTCATTTCCTCCGAACGGCGAGGGCGCTGAGGCACCGGGAATCTGGGAGAATAGGGGACGGATTCTGGTTGAGGCCAGATCCTGTAACTCACCAAGTGTGGCGCGTTGACTGCTGAAAACCAGCTGACCCACCGGAAGCGATGAAGCGTCAAAACGAACAACAGTAGGCGGTACAGTGCCGGGAGGCATGTAATTCATCACCCGGTTGACCTGGTTAGCCACCTCTCCGGATACCTGGGCCATATTGGCATTTTCGTAGAAAGTACATTTCACAAGACAAAGACCCTGAATGTTTTTTACCTCTACATCCTTGATTCCTGATACATACAACATCTGATTTTGATACCGCGTAGCTACAAACCCTTCCATTTGAGCGGCAGTCATTCCGCCGTAGGGCTGGGCAATGTATATGGTTGGTAAATTCAGGTTGGGGAATATATCAATAGGAATGCGTAGCAAAGCAAGTACTGAAAATATCAGGGTTGCTACAATTGCCACCACAATGGTAACTGGCTTTTTAAGCGCGGTTTTTAGCATGAGAAACTGTTAATTAGGTATTTGTTCCAGAAATAGGTTCAGGTCTCCATGGGCGGCTGCTTTCATCAGCAGGGCGCGCCAGAGGTTGTTGACTGAAACGAGGTAATCCGTTTGTGAGTTGTTGTAAAGATCTCCGACCAAAGTAAGAACCATAATGCTTTCAAGACCACTTTCGTAGCGGGCATTCGATTGGGCGAGTGCTTGCCTTGCAGCAGCCACCTGGATCGGTGTCTGTTCTGCAGTCTGATAAGCCATGTCAAACTGAAGTGCCGCGTTTTTTTGACTGGTGGTGAGCTGTTGGCTGATCAATTTGTAACTTTCTTTAACCGCAATAGCCTGCTGCTGCTGAGAGCGGTAACGATGGCGGGTTTCAAAATAACGGGTGGGCAGCCACGTAATGGTGGCACCGAGCATGTAGTTGTAGGCACGAAAAGGCAGACCTTCTGTGATTGAAGAGTTGATGGAAAAACTTTGGTCAGGATTCATATTTTGAGATATCCCGCTTCCCCGACCCCATACGGAGCCCATCACAGAAAATGTAGGCATATTGTTTAGTCTTATCTGTTTTGCCAGGCTGTTTGCTACATCAATTTCAAGTTGTTTTGGTTTTAATCGTGGGTGCGAAGCAAGCCCATTGGAATCGACAAGGGGCTGGTAGGGGAGTTGTCTGTAAAAATGCATGGTGTCAATCCTGATCGTTTCTCCCGGTCGACCAATAAGTTCTGACAAAACGACGTTTTGCATCTGCGCTACATTCAGACTGTTCATATGCTGAATGCGGGCCTTGGTTGCTTCCACTGCAGCCACTGAGCTGTCAATTCCAGCTTTTAGTCCCGACGCTGCATTGGCGCTGGTTACTGTCAGGATATTTTGTGTTCGTACCACATTACGCTGCTGAAGCTGGGCTATTTTCTGGGTATTGAGCGCAAGCAGGTAGGCATCAATGACTCTGATCTGATGTTCAAAAATTTCTTGCTGTAATAGTTGTTCGGAGTAAGCAAGTCTGCCCCGGGCAATATTTTTATCTGCCTTCAGACGCCCGAAAGTAATCGCTTTCCAGTCGACGGTGAACGCCCCTAAACTGGTCCAGGCTGGTTTGCTGTCAAACTCGTTGAGCTTAATTCCCCCGGCGACCGGAACTGCCAGGCCATCCACGCTGTAGTAAGCCCCCCGTACCTGATTGGAGGTAGCGAATAAGGCCTGAGCCTGAAAACCTGCCTTGGGAAGGTAGGATGCACGCACTGCGCTCACATCATTGGTGGCGGCTTCTATTTGAGCAGCCCGGCTTTTTATCAAAGGATAGTTGCTCCTTGCAAGCTGCAGTGCCTCTTTTAGCGTAAAAACCAGCGTGTCCTGATTCTGTCCGTAAAGCTTGGGGCAAACAATGCCAATGGCAGAAAGAGTAAGGAAAATAACGAAACGGATATTGAGCATTCTAACTTCTGTATTTGATCAAATCCAAAAGTAGATCGCTGCCGTTAACGTCACATTAACAGGAAATTAGATTTAATTTAATATGTATTAAGAAGTTTTAATGTGTATTAGAAACAGGTTCAAAGCCCGGTGTCATGTCATCAGTATCAAATCAAAAGTCAACGTCACCTTCGTGCCTTCAGAAACTTTAGATTTCATATCGAATCCGGACCTGTGAAGACGGATGATCTTATGAGCTAAAGTAAGTCCTATACCAAATCCTGTAGCATGATTGACGTTGGAACCGCGGATCAATGGTTGAAGTACACGGTTCATATCGCTTTCGGGAATACCCATTCCGTGGTCAGTAATTAGCAGCCGTATCTGACGTTCGGTATTCATTTCCAGGTGGACGCTCACGGGTTTGCCATCAGAATATTTGCAGGCATTTTCTATGAGGTTGTCTATCGCGACTTTTAAAAGTGTTTGCTCGCCTGATACCAGCAGTGCGTTTGTCTGTTGGCACACGCCATCGCTAATGTTAAGCCTGATAGGCTGGTGAGGCCAGGCATTCTGAACGGCATCTATGCTGTCCATCACAGTTTCAATCAGATCTACCTGATGCGTATGTATAAAATCCTCTTCATTTTCAACACGTGCCAGTTGCAGGAGGCCATTGGACAAACTTACCAGGCGATCCAGCTCGCTGGTAGCACTTTTGATACTTTTCACTAAGGAATCTCTGTCACGATCGTATAAAATTGAGGTTTGCAGCAAACCTTTTAAACTGGACATAGGTGTTCTCAATTCATGCGATGCTTGCGATATAAAAGCGCGCTGACTGGCGATAAGTCGTTCCTGTTGTTCCAGAAGATCATTAAATGCCAATGCCAGTGTACCAATTTCATCCTTCGGATTGAAATTTTTAAGTCTGAAAGACAAAGAGGTCTGGTTAAGATCCTTAAGCTGTTTTAGCAGCGCGTTTAATGGTAGGAGCACACGAGCTGCAAAGAAATAGGCCAGAATACCGATCAGCAATACAAAGAAAAGGTTGCCATATACAAACAGGTCTTTCAGAGAAAAAAGACGTTTGTGGCCTTCCAGATCATAAGCTGTGACTAATCCTATATAGGGTCTTTCTCCTTTTTTCTGACCTGGAGCGTAATAAGTTACTGCACCTGCGTCTTTCGGATAAACATGACCGGCTGACTCGTAAGTAAAATGAAGCTTTTCGAGATTACGGATGCTGTCAAGCAATTCTTTCGTAGGATAAAAATCAAATTTGTCCGAACTCTTATACACAAGGCTGTCAGTGCCTGAGAAAATAAAGTCGACCTGTTCCGGAAGAGTGCTGCTAATACTTCCTATGACTTTCCCATCGTTTGACAAAAGATATTCTGTGGTTCGGGCCCTGGTTTCCAATCTTTCTGTAATGGATTGTTCCCGATAACTGTCAAATGAAATGTAGACATAGGCAGAGAATAAAAGCAGTACGAACGATACGAATATGGTAAACCAAATAACGATTTTATGGCGTATCAGCATATTACTTTCTTAACATGTAGCCCATACCAACTACCGTATGAAGCAGCTTTGTGGAATGTCCTACATCGATTTTTTTTCGCAGGTAGTTGATAAATACGTCAATTACATTGGTGTTTGTATCGAACCTGATATCCCATACCCGTTCAGAAATATCTACCCGACTTACAATTTTACCTGCATTTTTCATCAGGTATTCCAGAAGTGCATACTCACGTCCTGTCAATTCGATTCTTTTGCCGTCCCGGGTTACGATTTTCGAGCCTGTATCCATAATCAGATCATCAACCTGGATTACCGTATTTGCTGATAGTGATGCCCCTTGTCTACGCGCAAGAGCGTGTATTCTCAAAACCAGTTCACGGAATTCGAAAGGCTTGGCAAGATAATCATCCGCTCCGGCGCCGAATCCTGTTTCTTTGTCTATAATACTGTCGAGTGCGGTGAGCAACATCACCAGCTGGCCGGGACGGATCGATTTGATTTCTTTACAAAGGTCGAACCCGTTTATCTTCGGAAGGTTGATATCAAGAATGACAACATCGTAGGAAGATGTATCAAACAGGCGCAGGCCAAGCATTCCATCATAAGCAATGTCAATTTCAAAACCCTCGCTCTTTAAGCCTTTTTGAACAAACGATGCCACGTTAGGCTCGTCTTCCACATACAAAATTCTCATTTTACTTGTCTTTACTTATCTGCATTGCTTCGCAAGAACAGGTAAATATAACCCTTAGTACCGTAGCGAAAAACTTTTACAACATCCGTTCCACCTCCGGTTCGATAATTGTAGCATCAGGAGCTCAACCATCCAAAGGAAAGATGTCTATTTCGGTACTCACTATCGCACATG
>DASYHR010000556.1:0-4044 GCA_035998385.1 Dyadobacter sp.
TAACCCAGTTTGATATAAAGCAAAAAGCGGTCAAGTTGCGCCTCGGGTAGAGGGTAAGTTCCGGCCTGCTCAATCGGGTTTTGTGTAGCGATAATCAGAAACGGAGAAGGCAAAGGATAGTTGGTTCCTCCGTAGGTAACACTTTTTTCCTGCATAGCCTCCAGTAACGCTGCCTGGGTTTTGGGAGGTGTACGGTTGATCTCATCAGCAAGCACCACATTAGCAAAAATGGGCCCCTGGTTAAACTTGAAAAACTTCTTTCCTGTCTCGTGATCTTCTTCCAGAATTTCAGTTCCGATGATATCTCCGGGCATTAAATCGGGTGTAAACTGAACGCGTTTGAAACTCATATGCAACGCATCCGACATGGTTTTCACCATCAGCGTTTTCGCCAGCCCGGGTACACCTTCCAGCAAACAATGCCCACCGGCCAGAAGTGAAATCAATATTTCGTCAATCGCTTCCTGCTGCCCCACAATTACTTTGGCGATCTCAGTTTTAAGATCAGGCAACTTCGCCACCAATGCTTTATAATGATTTAATTCCTGAGTCTCCAATGTTTGTTGCTTTAATTAGTAATGTTAAAATCTCTCTTCTTTCCATGTTATGCGGTGAGTGCATACATGACAATATTCACGCCGAAACGGGTATTGTCTACGGCAAGAAATCGCTTGTTGCGAAAGTCGTAATCCCACTCACATCCGTAGTCCTTATTACTGTAGAGCACCCCGATCCTTCCATTCACAACAATGGCTTTCAGGTAATCATGCACAAGGTCATCTCCCCATCCATTCAGCTCAAAGGAAGTGGTAGGCGGACCTTCTTCAAATTTGAAGAAACAATTGTATATCGGGTGATTATTAGGAATCTTTTGGAGTGCTTTTGCACCAAAGGTGCGTTCCATTTCCTGTTCAAAGGATTTAGCAAACAAACCGTCGATATCGTGATTACAGTCGTCAACAAACACGAAACCGCCATTTTGCACATATCTGCGGAAGTGGTCTCTTTCCTGACTTGAAAATTCCACGAGTTTATGACCACTCAGGTAACAGAACGGACTTTTGAAGATTTCGTTGCTGCTGAGTTGCACAACCTTTTCTTTCTCATCCACAGGTATTGTTGTGTATTCAACCAGCGAATGCAGCAAATTGGATGGCATGCGCTGGTCGGTATCCCAGTTTCCTGATGTATATTGAATACGTGTAAAAAAAAATGGTCGCATTGCTAAAGGTTCTCGCAGAGTGAAAAGAAGTATTTTCGCTGAGTTGCGCAAAGATTTGATTGTAAGCTCTGCGTAACTCAGCGAAAACACCTGTTAACTCTGCGTTTCAAAAAAACTACACCGCGTCGGATAGAGATGAAAAAGTAAATTCTCTGATCTTCATAGGAGGTATCAGGTAATTTCTTTCGGACTCTGTACTCACAACGCGTTCCGGTTTACCCAGCGTCTCCAGGTTGTTCAGCATAATCACCGGACTTTCATTGAAACGGAAGTTTTTAATCGGATGTTTGATTTTTCCGTTTTCAATATAAAACGTACCATCGCGGGTAAGTCCTGTCAAAAGCAAAGTTTGCGGATCAACAGTTCTGATGTACCACAATTTTGTAACGAGGATACCCTGTTTGGTTGATTTGATCATTTCTTCCAATGACGCCGTGCCACCGTCCATAATCATGTTGTTTGGAAATGGAACCGGAGCAACATTATTTTTCTGTGCCCAGTAGCGGGAATAGTACATGTTCTTCACACTACCCTTCTCAATCCAATAACGTTTATCCTGAGGCTGTCCATCTCCTGCCCACGGTGAAGCCGGAAGTTCAGGGTTGGATGGATCCGAATAAAAATTAACCCTTTCATCCATAATTTTCTCACCTAGCTTGGTCTTGCCTCCCTGCTTGCTCAGAAACGACCGGCCTTCATCCGCGCTGCGCGCATCCATTCTGAAAAAGATATTTTCCAAAAGAACTGCCGCTGCTGTAGGTTCCAGAATGACAGTATATTTACCCGGCTCAAGCGCTTTCGCACCTACAGAACCCAATGATTTCTGCACAGCTATTTTTGTTGCGGCAGCCGTATCCAGTTTGCTTAGATCGCTGTAACCCTTTGCTACGTAACCAGAACCGGTTCCGTCGTCGGTACGGACGGTAAGAGAAAAGTTAACGCTCGTACTTGGGTAGTAAGCAAAAAGCCCTTTTGAATTCATTATGGCCGAATAGCCCTTCTGATCTTCCAAAAAACCAGCAGCAGTAAGCTTTTGATTTCTGGTTAGTTCCAGACTTTTCAACACGGCATTCGCACGGGTATCAGGACTCGCTGCAGCCGTCGACTCAAAATATCCTTTGGACGCAGCGCTGTACTTCTGAGGACCGAGAATTCCCATGTATTCAGGATTTTCCGGCGCCAGTTTGGCCAGTTCCTCTGCGCGTTGAACTACCTTTTTCAAGGATTCTTCGCTAAATTCATCTATGGTTGCAACACCCACCCTCTTACCAAAAGCGGATTGTACCTGCAAATTCTGATTAATCAAAGAACCACTTGTTGACACCTCATTACGGGCGTAACGAAGGTTACCACGCTGCTCACCCGTCAGGTTTACTTCGCACTCATCTGCTTTGGAATAGCTCAGTACTTTCTGTAAAAGAGCCTTGGCTTCCGATTCAGTTAATATGATCGACATGGCTGTAATTCGTTAAATTTTGCGGGCTGTATTAATCACATTTACTCCGTTGAACCGTGCAGTAGAACTTCCATGAGATACTGCGCTCGATTGTGATGGTTGTCCTTTTCCATCGAAGAACGACCCGCCCAAACGATAATCGCGTTCGTCACAAACCTGCGAGCATGAGTTCCAGAACTCCTGTGTATTAGATTGATAGGCTACATCATTCAACATGCCTACAATCTTACCATCCTTTACTTCGTAGTATAACTGGCCTCCAAACTGGAAGTTATAACGCTGCTGGTCAATTGAGAACGAACCATCTCCGATAATATAAATTCCTTTTTTCACATCCTTGATCATCTCATCCACAGACAATGGCTTTTTACCTGCTTCCAGAGAAACATTTGGCATACGCTGGAACTGTACAGAACTCCAGCTATCTGCATAACTGCAACCATGGGATTCCTTCTCTCCGATGATATGCGCCTGATCGCGGGTCGCCTGATAGTTGACCAATACCCCATCTCTTACGAGATCCCACTTCTTGGTATTCACACCTTCGTCATCCCAGCCTACAGCTCCCAATGATCCCACTTGCTGCTTATCAGCCACCAGGTTTACTTCCTTACTGCCATACTGGAAATTCTTGGACTGCCATTTGTCAAGCGTTGCAAAAGAGGTTCCGGCAAAGTTAGCCTCATATCCGAGTACACGGTCGAGCTCCAACGGATGGCCCACCGATTCGTGGATTGTTAGCCAAAGATGGGAAGGATCCAGAATCAGATCGTATTTTCCGGCTTCAACCGATTTGGCTGTAAGTTTTTCTTTGGCTTGTTTAGCGGCAGCGATCGCATCTTCCAGCATGTCGTAGCCTTTGTTGTAACGGGTGGTAATACCAGTTACCTTATCTGCAGGATTGGTCTGCAGGTAGTCATAACCCATTCCCACCGGCGAGCTCAACGCATTTCTTGTCTGGAATTTCCCGGACTGCGCGTCAATAGCAGTTACGTTAAACTGTGGGTAGATTCTGTGTATATCCTGGTCAATGTAAGATCCGTCGGTAGATGCAAAATATTTCTGCTCGTTCACCTGGAACATCACAGAATTCACGTAGTTCGCTCCGTTCGTAAGTGCGGCATTATTTACCGAAAGCAACAAATCAACTTTCTCCTGAATAGGCACCTCAAACGCATTCTTTTTAATTGGCGCCTTCCAGCTTACTTCACCAAAACCCTTTTGAGGAGCCAGTTGAACGGGCTCTTTCATCAGTTTCGAATTCGCTTTTGCTATCGCGACTGCATCTTCTGCTGCTTTAGCCATCTGTGCTTCGCTTTTGGCGTCCACCACAGCGGCAAAGCCCCAACATCCGTTCGCGATAACA
>DASYHR010001099.1:0-5365 GCA_035998385.1 Dyadobacter sp.
GCCATATCAATCCATAAGTAGCAAAAGTCACAATGCAAAACGATGTGTCAACTACCATGATATCTGTATAGGTGCACCCCTGTAAAAGCAGCAGTAGGATTGAGTAAAATCGTGTTTTCGGCTATGCTCATTCTGAAGTTCTATTACGTTTGGTGAAGCGGGGTTTTGAATAGAATACCCGCATGGGTGGGCTAACGTTCAAAGTGTATTTGTGAATTACTTTTTCTCAATTGTGAATTAATTTTAGTGTATCCTGCTACGACTTTCGATTTAGTTAAAATACGTATACGATAAATCTCATAAAACAGATCTTTTCGACACTCATATGTGGCATCAAAATGCCGTATTTATGCATTATTTTATATAAAATTTCTTATTAGTTATACAATTTATGCGATTTGACGTGATTTTTATGTCAGAATATTTTATTTGTTCCTAAAGATTTTTTCTACGATTTGAATGAATAAATCGTAGAAAAATACGGTTTGACCAGATTTTCTCACTAAAAAAGCAGGATTTTCGCCTATCACCGTCGACGTAAGTTGAGACATTTGTTACAGAAATTAATGAGAGTGTTGTGTAGGTCTTAGAAAACATTCTACACCATCTTTCAGGTAAGCCTTTTGACACTATACAACACTATAACAGTTCGTTCTTAATACCGAAGAAGCTGCTCATAATAAGAAAGTATTGTCAGGCGCGCACCACGATTTCTCCCCTCCACTATTGAAGATAAAATATGTTTCACCTTAAACGCCACACATGAAGATCTGAAAAGAAGTAGAGTCAGGAAATTCTTTATTAAACAATTGAAAAACTTTCTATGAAACGAAATTTACAGGTTGCCGCCTTCACGCTGGCTACGGCTATGTTTGCGTGTCTGGGGGCAAAGGCGCAATCACCCGGAGGGGTCGCGCCGGCAGTATGGTATCGCGCAGATGCTGCCGCGCTATACGCAAATGCGGGCACCACGCCTGCGACAAACAACGGGACGGTTCAGCAATGGAACGATGCACAGGGATCGGGCAGGAACCTGATCCAGAATACGGCAAGTGCACGCCCGGTTTTCTCTAGTGAGACAACATTATCTAATTTTAACCCAACGGTTACCTTTGATGGCAGCAACGATTTCCTGCAATTTACTGCAGGTGCCGGAGTGAACCTCATCAACAGAGCCAACGGATCTATTTTTACAGCGGGGCGTGTAAACACTTTAAAGCAAAGCGGATTTGCAGGTTTTCATGCTTCCATGGATTTTCCCGGGTTACATGTATTTGGAAGTAACAGAAAGTTGTTATTTTTTACAGGCGGGCCTGGTTATCAGGGATTAAGTGCTGATGCGTTTGCTGCAAATACTTCCTTTTCAGCGGGTTCGGGCTGGCAAAACGGAAGCGGATCGTCTGCGTCTGCAACTGTTTCTTTCAACGGAATAAGAACAGACTACACTGGAAGTGAATTGCGGAATGTGATTGTAAATGATGCCTACAGAGATTTCAGAATAGGGGGAGACAGTAACTACGGATCATTCAGCGGTCAGTTGAATGAAGTTTTGGTGTATGAAGACAGGTTAAATGCTGATCAAATGGATCGTGTGGAAACCTATCTTGCGATCAAATATGGCACTACGTACGCAAAAGGTACCCGCGATTACAAAAATGCTGCGGGCGATGTGGTATGGAGCGCTTCGGTGAATGCAGGTTTTGGAAATAACATTGCCGGTATCGCAGTTGATAACAATGGGGCTCTGTCTCAAAAGCAATCCTGGAGTACCAATGCTGGTCAGCAGGTGCTTATTGGCGTTGGGACATTAAGCGCAACCAATGCTGCGAACGGCGGTACAATTGCTAATAATCAGTATCTTGTATGGGGTGATAATGGCGGTGCGAAAGTGCCAACAGTTGCTACATCAGCATTTGCAGGCGTTTCACATCACTTTCAGTCGATATGGAAAGTGCAAAACACAGGGATAGGAACTGTACGGGTTGCATGGCCTAAAGGCTTTAAAGGTCTGAGTTTAGTGCAAAGTAGTGATGCGACCATTGGTGCTGGTGATGTCATTACTCCAATGTCTGGTGAAGCGACACTCAATGGAATGGTTTACAACTATGCGGATGTTACACTTGCAAGCGGGCAGTACTTCACTATAGCAGCGAAAGTGCCGGCTCCGGGTGGAGTGACAACAGGACTGACACAATGGTATAGAGCAGATCAAAACCTGGGATCCACGGGAGGAAACGGAACGAACATCACGTCGTGGACAGACTACACCAGAGGAACAGTATCAGGTCCGATCAGCTCGGCACCGGTTCCTGTGTACAAAGAAGGAGCTACAAACCACTTCAACTTTAACCCGGGCGTACAGTTCACCAGTAATAGACAAATGTTAGGAAACATTTCAGCCCAAACGCTGGAAAGTACATCCTTTGACATTTTCACATTCACTAAAGAAGGATTAACGGGGACAAGGTTTTTTAACGTTGGTAGGAATAACACAACATTAAATGGTACCAATTGGGATAGTCCTGGATTGAACGCAAATGGTAGTGTGGGTACACGTGATCTTAACGGAGGTGCCGGTGGTACCTTAAATCCGGGTAGTGTGGCATTTTCGGCAACAACGCCGAGTAT
This sequence comes from Dyadobacter sp., assembly GCA_035998385.1. Classification (GTDB taxonomy): domain Bacteria; phylum Bacteroidota; class Bacteroidia; order Cytophagales; family Spirosomataceae; genus Dyadobacter. The sequence continues at coordinate 2,629 of DASYHR010001099.1, forward strand.
CATGTACCATACTTTTACAAATACCTCAATCCGTAAAGGGCTGAATGGTGCAGCACTTGGAACAGCATGGAATGTCTCTGCAAGAGGGCAGCAAACCGGTGGTCACATATTTGGTTCGAACGCTGGGACAAATCCTCCTAACGGAGATGATTATGGTTTTGTCGGCCACATTGGAGAGGTGATCGTTTATGGTGCAGGAAATCTTTCTGCAACAGACAGAAACAAAGTAGATTCCTATCTTGCTCTGAAGTATGGTATTACATTACCTGCGACAGTTAACTATCTGGATTCTGATGGCGATATAGTATGGAACTCGTCCTCTAATAGCACCTTTCACAAAAATGTAGCTGGTATTGTTCACGATGAGGCCTCTGCTTTGAACCAGAAGCAGAGTATCAGTGTAAACAAAGGGCAGCAGGTACTTATATCAACGCCTGGTCTTGCTAACACAAATGCAGCGAATGGAACTGCCTTAGCTGACGGTCAGTATGTGATATGGGGTGACAATGGACTTTCGAAGTCATTAACAACTTCACATAACACGATTGTATCAGGTAACGAGCTGAACTTACGATTTGCTGCAGTCTGGAAAGTAGCCAATACGGGATCGGCAGGGGTTGTTCGAGTTGCATGGCCTACCGGAATTGTAAATCTTCATTTGATTCAAAGCAACGATGCCACGATTGACATATCCGATGCGCACACTCGGATGAATAACACGGTATCTGTAAATGGAGTGACTTACAACTATGCTGATGTATCTTTGGCAGACGGATCGTATTTCAGTTTTGGCGGATTCATTGCAGGCCCTGGTGGTGTGGGTCAGGATCTTTCATTGTGGTACAGAGCGGATAGTGGCGTAGAAGCAGACGCAAGTAACAAAGTCACAGGCTGGAATAACTCTACCGCCAAAGACGTGAAGCTGCAAATGAGCAGCGCAAGTGCTTATATTCCATATAATGATCAGATAACCAAAGCGTGGAATTTCAATCCGACACTATCGTTTGACGGAACGAACAACTATCTGAGAAATACAACAACAGATTATCTGACTGCGGGAGGGGCCGTACATTATATTACCGTGGCACGTCTGACTGCTTCAGCTTCAAGCTATAACAGCATTTTCGCCATTAGCGGAAATGATGATGGATTCTTCTTGTATCCGCAGAGCGGTTTGGTGTACCCGATGCCGGCGATCGGAAACGGATTTGGAGCGGCTGCCGCGGGTCCAGGTTCTGCCAATCGTTTTGGTATTTATTCAGCTATTCTGCCTAAAACCGGAACACCAGCCAACCAGCGTGGATTTTACAATGGTCTGGAAAAAGTGTACACCGCACCATATCCATTGACAGGGGGATGGTATTCTCTGCCTACAAGGGGTGCTTACATAGGAGCAGACGGCACGACGGGCGATAATCCGAAGGGAGATATAGCTGAGGTGATTGTATACCATGAACCTGCAGGGGGAGACATGACGAACGCCAATCTGGCAAAAATCCATAGCTATCTTGCGGTTAAATACGGTGTTACATTAGATCAGACTACGCCTCAGAATTATGTTAATTCCGGTGGAAATGTTGTTTGGAATGCAACGACAAACATTGGCTATAAAAATAACATTGCCGGTATCGCACGGGATGATCAGGGCGGCTTGTATCAGAAACAGTCCGGGAGTGTCAATCCGGGAGCTCAGGTTGTAATCGGAACAACCGGTCTCGCCAACACGAACGGATCAAATGCAGAACCGTTATCTAACGGCCAGTTCCTGATTTGGGGCGACAATGGGTTGGCAAAAGCCCCTGGCGTATCATTTGGTACAATTGCAGGTTTACCTTACAACCGTTTTGCTGCGATCTGGAAAGTCGAAAATACGTCTTCAGTTGAAACTGTACGTGTGGCATGGGTTAAAGGGTATGCGAATCTGAAACTGGTACAAAGTCCCGATGCAACGATAGATTTATCAGATGCGGTCACTGAGATGTCATCTACCATTACAATCGGCGGTAAGGAGTATGCATACGCTGATGTAACCTTGCAGAATGGCACCTACTTCACTTTTGCTGCTGTCGTACAAGGACCGGGTGGTGTTACAACCAATCTTAGCCAGTGGTACCGTGCCGATTACTATGTGGAATCAGAAGGAGATGGTGAGGATGCATCGTCATGGGCTGATTTTAATGGCGGAGTTGTATCTACACAATTAGGTGAAGCCAATCTCCCGACAGCGAAAAAAGGAGCGTTTGATTATTTCAACTTTAACCCTGGTATCAACTTTACCGGTGCAGATCAAAAACTTGGGAATATCAGCCTGCCAACTTTGTCTGCTTTGAATTTTGATATTTTCAGCGTCACGAAGGAAGGGATGTCAGGAACGAGATTCTTCAACATCGGGATGGACAACACTACCTTTAATGGTAATAACTGGGATCAGCCTGGCCTTTATGCAAATGGCAATATAGCAAGGAGAACCAATACCGGAAGCAATGCCATTATTGTCAATCCCGGAAATGTGAATTTCTCTACAAATACACCTAGTATTATGTACCACGCGTTCACGGATCTTTCGATGAGCAAAGGCTTAAACGGCGCTGTGCTCCCAAGTTCTCCTTACACGCACACTGCACGAGGCGCAGTCACTGGCGGACACTTTTTTGGTAGCAACAGCGGAAGCGGAACATCTGGCGACGACGGTGGTTTTACAGGTAGTATCGGAGAACTGATCATCTATGGGGCTGGT
>DASYHR010001111.1:0-1543 GCA_035998385.1 Dyadobacter sp.
TGCCATTTGCTTACGTCCCCATCGAGCAGAATAGCGGAGTCACCAGCTTTGGGGCTGATGGCAGCTTTAAGCTTTGAAGGCTTTACAGCACCATGTATTCGAACTTTTCCAGTGGTGACAAGACCAAGTCGCATTGTAGTGGTAGGGTTGGAGCCTTCAAAGATGATGTGAGCTTGAGGGATCCCTGTAGTTGCGCTTTCAGGTATGGGATCGTGTGAGGTTCCCATATCCAAAAAACCAGTGCAGAGAATTGTATCAACTCGCATCTTTGTTTTAGTGCTACGAGACCACTTGAGTGTTCCTTGAATTAGAACATCTTTCAGTGCGGCATCACTGTTTGCGTCGTATTCAACTGTGATTCCAGCAGGTATGACGACGACATCATTAAGACCAGGAACAGAGCCACCCCAAGTTGTAGGCGATGACCACTGGCCACTTTCCACTGCTTGTTTAGTGGCGGCGGATATCATCGACGACGTCATATCATTGATGGTCTCCTGCTCCTCGGAAACAACAGTAGACCAAAAATAAGTGGGGTCCGTCGACGAACTTGGAAGTGTCGCAGGTCGGTTTCCCGTGAACGTTGTGATGGGAGGTATCCGAGCAACCGCCAGTAATGCGAATGAACTGACCGCAAATGTGTTAATTCTTGCCAATTGCTACTCGGCTCAGGTATGACTTACACTAAACATACAAGGACTTGAATACGTGTTGAATGCATTGTAACTGTTGAAAACAATGAATAAAATGTGACTACCAAACTCATTTTTAGTTCCACTACACGTGTCTGTTAAATCTGATTGTGTAACCGAAAGATTCTCTAGAAACTGTTAATAAGAAACCTGGTGTATGAAGTTAGAATATCATAATATACCAAATGATTGTTACCTTGACGGTCGTACCACCAGTGCGTAGCTTTTTCGAGACAAAACTGTCAATGCTGTCATTTCTTTGACAAAAATAGTAGTTTTGGAAAACTCTTTTCTTGCTAAATTCTGTTTGCAATGCAAATGAACGTATTGTTTTTTGTCTTCATTGGAATCTGCTTAGGCTCACGAGTAGTCTATCCTGCTGGGTAAAAGTTGTTGAGTAGTTTTACCTTTAAAACTAATATCACTGTCCAGATTCGATGAAGAATTTCATACCCCGATACTACTGAACGGGAGAACTGGAGGCTTTCTTCATAATTTCACAATCTTCTCGAATATTTCAATGCAAGTACGTATCGGAATGCAGTTTCAGAAATTAGCAATATTAGTAATTCGACATGAAATCGCTATCAAAAGCACTACAAATAGAATGACACTATGCATCTCTACAGGACCTAGCATGCCATCCCTACTCTGCCCAAGGAAAAATTGTAGTTACTAAAATGTTAGGTGGTTGTATCATATCAGACAAGATAACCAATGCCATCAAAGGTAAGGGAGGAGATTGTGTTGTTGTTACGGCATCCACGTTACTTGTTAATTTTATCCAAAATTGAAGAAATTTCATACAAAATGTGTTTAATTAAATATTTATAAATAATCCAGATTTTGTG
>DASYHR010001122.1:0-13617 GCA_035998385.1 Dyadobacter sp.
GGCGAGCCGTTTCCACGTTGGCAATATGCTTTATACTGGAGAACTGATGGTATTCCGATGTGGCAGAATGATGACCTGATCGCCAAAGAAGGTCAGACAAAATATACATTCCGGGAGGCGGAGCAGTTTACACACGAACTGACGAAGTACCTCGGAATTGATACGAATAATATTACGCCGGCTTACGAAGACCCGATTTATTGGGCGATGGAAGAAGGGAAGTTGCCGGTAAACATCGACCCGCTCAAAGTCAATCTGAAGGATTCGATTGAAAGACGAACACTTGCCAAATTGCTTGAAAAAGGACTGAACAATCCGGCAGGATTTGTATTGCCAATCGGTTGGAATGAAGAGGGAAAACACTGGAGCAGTACGGCCTGGCAGTTCAGAAGAAATAACTGCTTTTTAATTCCGGGCGATTCCGCCATTGGTTTCCGTCTGCCTCTGAAATCATTGCCTGAGGTAGCGAAGGAAAGAAGGGAGCAGCCGGTTGAGAGAAGTTTGTTTGAAGATTTGCCTGCGCTGGGTAATTTCCGTCCGGCTGTGGAAAACCGTTATGGTTCGGTAGCACCGGCATATCAGCTTCCTTTCAATAAAACAGAAACGGATGATGATAAAAAAGGCAATGAACAAGAACAAACAGCAAATCCATTACTCTTCGACGTTCCGATTATCAAAACGGCAATCAGTGTAGAGGAGCGTGATGGAATCATCTATGTTTTTCTGCCTCCGATAGATTACCTTGAAAATTATCTGGATCTGATCGCTTCCATCGAAGCAACGGCAGATAAGTTACAAATGCCGGTACGTGTGGAAGGTTATACTCCGCCGTCAGATTACCGTATTCAGAAACTCAATGTAACGCCGGATCCTGGTGTGATTGAGGTCAATATTCACCCGGCCAAAACCTGGCAGGAGTTGGTGGATAACATCACTGCTTTGTATGAAGAAGCATTTTTCTCAAGGCTGGGTACAGAAAAGTTCATGGTCGATGGCCGGCATACAGGAACAGGAGGCGGTAACCACGTTACCATTGGTGGAGCCAAACCCGCTGATAGTCCGATCTTGCGTCGACCGGATTTATTAAGAAGTTTGATCACCTATTGGCAGCATCACCCCGCATTGAGCTATTTATTTGCCGGACCGTTTATAGGACCAACGAGTCAGGCGCCACGTATTGACGAAGGTCGGGACGAAAGATTGTATGAAGTAGAGCTCGCTTTTGAACAAATTCCCGAAGGCGAAGAAGTGCCATTTTGGATGGTTGACCGCGTTTTTAGAAACCTGCTGGTGGACATTACCGGTAATACGCACCGTTCGGAGTTCTGCATGGATAAGCTCTATTCGCCGGATTCATCTACGGGAAGGCTCGGTATTCTGGAGTTCAGGGCGTTTGATATGCCTCCGCATAAACACATGAATCTGGTGCAAACCTTGCTCATACGTGCATTGATCGCCAAATTCTGGAAAAATCCTTACAAGCATAAGCTGATTCGTTGGGGCACTGAGTTGCACGATAGATTCCTGCTGCCGCATTTTGCCTATCTGGATATGGTGGATGTGGTGAATGATCTGAAAGAAGCCGGATATCATTTTGATATATCATGGTTTGATCCATTCTTCGAGTTCCGTTTTCCACATTACGGAGGAATTACGGTGGATAATATACAGCTGGAGCTGCGGCTGGGTATAGAGCCATGGCACGTTTTAGGAGAAGAATTGTCAAATTCAGGTACCGCCCGATTCGTCGATTCTTCATTGGAAAGATTGCAGGTGAAAATTTCCGGTTTTGTAGAAGGAAGGCATATTCTGATCTGTAATGGCTGTCGTGTACCGCTGCGAAGCTCAGGTATAAAATCCGAATATGTAGCCGGAATCCGATATAAGGCCTGGAATCCACCGTCGGCATTACACCCGACGATAGGCGCTGATGCACCGCTGGTTTTTGATATTGTGGATACATGGAATAACCGTATATTGGGCGGTTGTACTTACTTCGTATCGCACCCGGGTGGTCGTAGTTTCGATACGTATCCTGTCAATAGTTTTGAGGCAGAATCAAGGAAAATTAGTCTGTTTCAGGGCTTTGGGCATACACCTTCGGCAAAACAGGAAGTGCCTATACTGGAAAAAAACAGTGGAGCAGTTTCCAGGTTTGTGGCCGAAACAAAACAAGAGATGCGAAGTGATACACCGATCGAACTGATTGATCCTGAATATCCGAATACACTTGATTTGCGGAAATTCTGGAGGACAAAATAAAAAACGAATAATCCGATATGCTTACCGATGCCGCTGTGAATCTTTTAGAATCGTATAGAAGCGGGATAGATTCTTATGATGAAATCCTTGATACAAACGGTAAGGTGAAACCACACTGGCAGGCGCTTTTTTCTACCATGGAAAAATTGGGTCTGCCAGAGTTGCAGAATAGAAATACAGAAATGATCAGTAAACTCCGTGAAAACGGGGTTACCTACAACGTCTACGACGACGCGGGCGGAATGAGCCGTCCTTGGCAACTCGATCCCATTCCTTTTCTGATTGAACAAAAAGAGTGGAATGACATATCAAAAGGGCTTCAGCAAAGAGCCCAGCTGATGGATCTAATTCTGAAGGACATTTACGGTCCGCGTAATCTGGTGAAAGATGCGGTGATTCCTCCTGAACTGGTTTTTGCCAATGTAGGATTTTGTCGTCCCTGCAATGATATCAGGCTACCTGAAGAAAAACAACTGAGTTTATATGCGGCCGATATTGCCCGTGGACCGGACGGTCAGATGTGGATATTGGACAACCGTACTCAGGCTCCTTCGGGCTCTGGCTATGCGCTTGAAAACCGTATCGTAACCAGTAAGCTTTTGCCGGAACTGGCCGACGGAATGTATGTGAGCAAGCTCTCGCCTTATTTCAACAGCGTGCAAAATACTGTGTTGCGTGTTGCGAATAAGAGTAAAGAGGCGCCTCATATCGTATACCTCACGCCGGGACCCAGCAACGAAGCTTATTTTGAGCATGCTTATCTGGCATCGTATCTTGGTTATACATTAGCCCAGGGCGATGACCTGATGGTTCGTAATGGTGTGGTTTTTTTGAAATCTATTGATGGCTTACAACGGGTGGATGTAATCATCCGGCGTATAGATGACATCTGGTGTGATCCGCTGGAACTGCGTGAGGATTCAAAATTGGGTGTGCCGGGTTTGCTGCAGGCGATCAGGCTGGGCAATGTGCAGGTATTGAATCCGCCCGGTAGCAGTGTACTGGAAAATCACGCTTTTCTGGCCTTTATGGAGAATATCAGTAAATATTTCCTGGGCGAAAAATTGCTGATGCCTTCCGTGGCTACCTGGTGGTGCGGGCAGGCAAAAGAGCTGAATCATGTCATCAACCATCTGGATGAACTGATCATTAAAAAAGCCAACAGAAGATCTAAATTCAGTTCTATCTATGGCAGGCTTTTATCCCAAAGTGAAAAACAAGAACTGATAGCGCTGATCCGCTCTGATCCCAAAGAATATATTGCACAGCAGGAAGTGAGTTTATCAACGGCTCCATCGTTGATAGATGGTCAGATCGTTCCGCGTTATGCGGCATTGCGTGCGTTTTTGGTTGCGGATGAAAAAGGTTACCACGTGATGCAGGGTGGGCTTACCCGTAGTTCCAGGGTGAAGGACCGGTTTCAGATTTCCAATCAGCAGGGTGGTTTTTCCAAAGATACCTGGATCGTTTCGGATGAAACCGCCGAAGCGCAGGAGCGTGTGGTACTCAATAATCCGCCATCTGTCAACAAACATATTTCGTTACCGAGTCGTAGTGCAGAAAACCTGTATTGGGTTGGCCGGTATTGCGAACGGACGATGGCTTTGATTAAGTTTATCAATATTACAATCAACGTTCTCAATCTCGACCGAAACTTCGGAGGCTCAGCGAAGCAGGAACACATTAAGATTTTACTTCAGTCGTTGACGCAGCTTTCCTATACATTCCCCGGTTTTATGGATGACGATAAGCTGAAGACTGATCCTTATCCTGAAATCATTGATCTGGTATCGAACAATCGTAGGGCAGGAACTGTGGCCGCCGGTATAGGTTCTTTCCTGAATGGGGTAGGAGCAGTGCGAAATCAGTGGGATCTGGAAACGTGGCGTATCATCGACCTGATCAGTAAAGGACACTATGACCTGATGAATGCTTCGGCCATGAACCGGAACAATATTCAGAAAACGCTGGATGGGCTATATCACAATATGTTTATGTTTCTGGGAATTATCTCAGAAAGTATGCCTCGGGATAACAGTTATTTCCTGCTTGAAACCGGAAAACTGATTGAGCGGATCTTATCGAAAGTCAGTATTATTCAGTCAAATTTTGGTTCTAAATACAGTGAAAGTGTTGAAAATGAATTAATAGAAGCGACATTAATCAACCACCATTTATTGGTAAACTATCGCCAGATCTATAAGTCGCACATGAGCGTGGCGACTATGCTTGACCTTGTTTTACTGGAGCGTACACATCCTTTTTCATTGGTGTCAATGCTGGATGAGCTAGCAAACAATCTGGACAAATTACCGAGTTCTACGCGTGGAGAACGTTTGAATGAGGCACAACGACTCGCTCTGAACGCCTCTACCATGGTGAAACTGGCAGATATCGACGCTTTGGTTGTTCACAACAGGGCTCAGGAACGAACTGCTTTGACCGAACTTTTACATGAAATAGCTAATCTGGTTTCGTCGGTATCTTTCACGCTGACCAATATGTATTTCAGTCATACGTTCATGCAGCATTCATTTGTAAACCCACTTGACAGCGACAAGGATGAAATATAAACTGGTACATAAAACGGAATATAGCTACGAGGAGCCTGTCAATAATTACCACAGTCTGCTCTGCCTCACGCCGCGTATACTGCCGAGACAGCTGTGTCGGGATTTTTCTATCAAGATTACACCCGAGCCACTCAATATCATCGAAAGGACTGATTTTTACGGAAATACAATTCATTATTTTTCGCTCCATTCACCTCATAAAAAACTGACTGTACTGGCTACCAGTGTGGTAGAATCACTAACGGAAACAACGGGCAGTCCGCTGGAACATTCGGTGATCACCTGCGAGGAAGCTACATTACGCATTCAGGAAGACAGGCCGCTTCGGGTTTCCATACTGGAATATATGCTGGCAAGTCCGTTGATAAAATGGGATGAGCCCATTCTGGATTTTGCCCGAGACTGCTTCAAACCTGATCAGTCACTATACAGTTGTGTGCAGGCACTTTGCAGTAAAATTTTCCACGAGTTCGACTTTATGCCTGACTTTTCCACAGTGCACACACCCATCCGGGAAGTACTTGCGGCGAAGAAGGGAGTTTGTCAGGATTTCTCACATTTGGCCATTGCCTGTATCAGAGGGTTTGGGTTTCCGGCAAGGTACGTGAGTGGTTATCTGGAAACATTACCTCCTCCCGGAAAAGCCAAGTTGCAAGGGTCTGATGCATCACACGCCTGGATTTCCGTATTCATTCCCGATTACGGCTGGTGCGACTTTGACCCTACCAATAACATCGTACCCAGTGAAAGACATATTGTTACTGCCTGGGGGCGCGATTACAGCGATGTCACGCCGTTAAAAGGAATCATTTTCAGCTACGGTAAACATGAGTTAAAGGTGGAAGTGGATGTTATTCCAATCCAGTAGTTGCCGGCAGTATACGTTTTATTTTTTGATGCTCATTATTAAATCCCTTCTTAAATCCAATTTGATTTAGGCTGGGATTTTTGATTGTACCCTTATAAGTTGTTAAGGGGTAGCTGATTGTTAGTGACACATCAAGTTATGTGAAACTTATTAGAATTATTTTCCCAGAAAAATTACAAATCACTTGCAAGTGTAGATTCGGGCAAATACTTTTGCGCGCATTTTAAATTATAATAAGTCTAAATAAATGAAATACTATTTATCAATTTTACTCTGCCTGCTGGTATCAACTCTGGCTTTTGCTCAAACCGGAAAGGTAACAGGAACTGTAGTGGATAACACGAGCAATGCAATTCCGGGGGCAACTGTGCTTATCAAAAGTACAAGAACCGGAACTTCAGCAGATGCGTCCGGCGCTTTTACGATATCGAATATTGCTGCGGGAAACTATGTACTTACCGTATCCTCAATAGGTTTCAAGACGAAGGAAATAGCGATAACAGTTGCAGAAAATGAGGTAAACCTGAATACGATTATGCTGTATGAAGGTGATGAAATTTTGCGTGAGGTGCTGGTGGAGGGCGAAAGAGACAATAAGTTTTCCCGTAACGAGACCGCATATGTCGCGAAATTGCCTTTAAAAGACTTTGAGAATACACAGGTTTACAGTACGATTACCAACTATTTGTTGAAGACGCAGATCGTTACCAATTTTGATGATGCGTTAAAAAATGCAGCCGGTGTGGATAACTTGTGGACATCAACCGGTCGTGGTGGTGACGGAGCCGGTTACTATACACTCCGTGGGTTTTCTGTTCAACCTAAACTTGTAAACGGGTTGCCCGGATTAACAAACGGAACGATTAATCCTGCAAATATCGAACACATCGAAGTATTGAAAGGACCATCAGCGACACTATTCGGTAATGCAGTAAGTTCTTATGGTGGTCTGATCAATGTGGTAACCAAAAAACCTTATGTAGGAACTGGCGGCGAATTGTCATTCACAACAGGTTCTTATGGTTTGAATCAGATTGTAGGTGATTTTAACACGCCTTTGAGCAAAGAAAAAAATATCTATTTCAGATTGAATACTTCTTATCTGACAGAAAGAAGTTTTCAGGATGCAGGTTTCAGGAAATCATTTTTTGTAGCGCCTTCATTGTCTTACCAGGTCAATAACAAACTGTCGTTTTCTTTCTACGGAGAGATCACGCAGGCAGAGCAAACGAACCCGATGTTTCTGTTCCTGAACAGAAGCGCGCCGACAAAAGCCAGGAATTTGACAGAGCTGGGATACAACAGCAAGCTTTCATTTACCAGTAACGACCTGACATTGGAAAACCCTACACAAAATTACCGTGTAGAAATGGACTATAAACTGTCTGATACGTGGCAGTCGCAAACACTGGTTTCGAAAAGTGCAACATCCACCAAAGGTTATTACACCTACCTGTTTGACTTTGGAACAACTGGCGATAACGTATTTTCACGTTTCCTGAACAAGCAGAATGAGTATACTGGTACATCGGATATTCAGCAAAATTTCATCGGCGATTTTAAAGTTGGTAAGCTGAGGAACAGGGTCGTTTTGGGTCTGGATTATTTCTCAGCTACTACAACAAGTAATGGTACCGGCTACGCATTTTACGGGAATGTGACACCGCAAGGAGGTTCAAACGGCGATGATCCGTTTACCGCAAAAATTGACACTGCTGCCTACCCGCTTTCTGCTGCTGCGGTAGATGCAGTGCTTGCAAAGCAGGCTGTTGCGAATCAAAAATCAAAATACAATATTTTTAGTGCCTATGCATCCGACGTATTGAATATCACGAATAATCTCTCCCTTATGGTGGGGCTTCGTTTGGATCATTTCGATAATGTAGGTGATATCACCACTTCGGAGGACGATTACAACCAAACTACATTATCTCCGAAATTCGGACTTTTGTATCAGCCTGTTTTGAATAAACTGTCTGTTTTTGCCAACTACCAGAACGGATTTACCAATGTCGCGCCGTCCTTGGTAGGCAATCCACAGGATGGCCCTCAAAGGATCAAAACTTTCCGTCCTGAGCAGGCTAACCAGCTTGAATTTGGTATCAAAACCAACATCATCAAAAACAAGCTGAATGCAACGATCAGCTATTATGATATTCAGGTGAAGAATCAGGTCATCACAGATCCGGCTTCTCCGTTTAACAAAATACAGGGTGGTGAAGTGTACAGCCGCGGATTTGAAATAGAGGTAAATGCGACGCCAACTCAAGGATTGGATATCAGAGCCGGATACAGCACCAACGACAGCGAAGTAACAAAATCGGACAACACTGAAATCCTGAACCGGAGACCACTGGAGGCTGGTTCAAAGGTATTGTACAACGCCTGGGTAAACTACGAAATACCGAAAGGTAAACTTGAAGGTTTCGGGCTTGGTTTTGGAGTAAATGGGGCAAGTGAGCGTTTCGCCATGAACTATGCTGCAACAGGCGATTTCATATTGCCAGCTTATACAGTAGCCAACGGATCACTTTTCTATCAGGCAGACCATTACCGTATCGGTCTTAAGCTGAACAATGCTTTCAATAAAGAATATTACAAGGGATGGTCTACCATTGCACCACAGATGCCGCGTGCGTTGCTGGTTAACTTTACTTATAGCTTCTAATATTTTCGAAATTCTGTTTGAGAGGCATTACTTCGGTTTTGCCTCCTTTTTACTTAAGGCGGGCATGCTGTTTGGCAGACTTTGCTGTTGGGAAGTGTGGGATTTAAAGGTAATGAAAAATTAAAATTGCCGGATCATTGCCAATATCCTGTAATAATGTTGCATTTGATAGGTTATTTCCGTGAATGGTTGTTTGAAAGAATTTGAGAATTGGGCTTGATTCTCTAATTTTACCTGATCATTTTGAAACCAGTGTACAGAACCTTCGTTTGATGTGTTGTTCAAAGTTGTTTATCCTGCGAATGCTGACATATTGATAGGTTCCGTTTTTAGCATTAAATAAATATCAAAATTACGGATGAAAGAAATAGCATTCAGAGATGCCATTCGCGACGCCATGTCGGAAGAGATGCGCCTAGACAAAAGTATTTTCCTGATGGGAGAAGAAGTTGCGGAATACAACGGCGCTTACAAAGCCAGCCAGGGAATGCTGGATGAATTCGGACCGGATCGCGTAATCGATACACCCATTGCTGAACTTGGATTTGCAGGTATTGCTGTAGGAGCAGCAGGAAATGGCCTTCGTCCGATAGTTGAATTCATGACATTTAACTTCTCACTTGTTGCGATCGATCAGATCATCAACAGTGCGGCTAAAATCCTTTCAATGTCTGCCGGACAAATCGGTTGCCCGATCGTTTTCCGCGGACCAACAGGGAATGCAGGCCAGCTTGGAGCTCAGCACTCTCAGAACTTTGAGAATTGGTTCGCCAATACGCCTGGTTTGAAGGTTGTTGTTCCATCTAATCCATACGATGCGAAAGGACTTTTGAAAGCATCTATCCGTGACAACAACCCGGTTATCTTCATGGAATCGGAAGTGATGTACGGAGATAAAATGTTGGTGCCAGAGGAAGAATATATAATCCCTCTCGGCAAAGCTGATATCAAACGTGCTGGTAAAGATGTTACTATTGTTTCATTTGGAAAAATGATTCCCCGCGTTGTGATGCCGGCAGTATTGCAATTGGAAAAAGAAGGAATTGATGTTGAAGTAATCGATTTGAGAACTGTAAGACCTATTGATTATGCTACAGTAATTGAGTCGGTGAAGAAAACAAACCGTTGTGTGGTTGTTGAAGAGGCCTGGCCACTTGCTTCCATCTCTACGGAACTTGCTTACCACATCCAGCGTCATGCATTCGACTACATGGATTCTCCTGTAATCCGTGTAACCAGCCGTGATGTACCTCTTCCTTATGCACCTACGCTGATCGAGGAAATTCTGCCAAACGTGAAGCGCGTGGTGGATGCTGTGAAATCAGTATTGTATAAATAAGTTTGGTTGACAAACCTGAACCAAGCCATTTCCTTCACAGGTGATGGCTTTGTTTTTTATAAGGTCATCCAAATAGTTGATTTTCACGTAGAATAATTTACCAATTACGTTTTTTCACTGAAGTAATTTTTCCGAAATAGAGAGAATACTAGTACTTTTGTGCTTTGAAACGCTCCTTATTACAGATTCATTCAAATCAATCAGGACTATGCAACAAGAAGAGAAAACCAGATATTCATCAGAAGAATTAAAGGAATTTGAAGAGCTTATTAAGGGCAAGCTGGAAGCCACGATGAGTGAGTTGAATTACATCAAAGGAGGTTTGAGTAAAAAGAATGATAGCGGTACGGATGTTACTGCAGGATCAGCCAAACTTGTTGAGGATGGAGCTGATGCGAGTGAGCGTGAGAATCTGAGCCAATTGGCTGCCCGTTTGCAGAAATACTCCATACAGCTGGAGAATGCATTGGTTCGTATCAAAAACGGAACTTACGGTGTATGTATAGACACAGGAAAGCTCATTCCAAAAGAGCGCCTGCGCATTGTGCCACACACACAACAGACAATTGAAGCGAAGCTGAGAAGAGCGAGCTAAAGATTGGAGATGAAATCATTAAGGGAGAGGCAGATTTTACAGCAAAATCTGCCTTTTTTGTTAAATGCCGTGAAGCCTTACGTGTATGTGGAATTTTTAGGAATGTAGTAAATTGAGGTTCATTCGATTCAGGTATATGAAATCAAAGCCCAATATTCCGGCCAAACTCTTATGGGAGTTCGATTATGAGAACTTCAATTTCGACAAATCTTATAAGGTTGTTATTGAGAGAATTCTCGAACGAGGTAATATGAGCCACTGGCGTGAAATGGTTCGATACTATTCCCGGGAGCAGATTCTGTAAACAATTGAGTGGTCAACGCAACTGGAAGAACGGGATAAGCATTTCTCTCGTTTTTTTCTCAACTCCGATTTTCTACATGTACTATAAAGATTCCTTTATCATACATCCTGATACCTTTCGGTTGATACCTTATCTCTCCTCTTCAGCCCCCAAAACTTCCCTCAGCACATCCATCAGGCCCTCAGAAGGTTCCTGTCCTTTATTTTTGCTTTTGAAATACTCACCAAATAATTTTTCGATACTTAGCGACAGATCAACAGCCGCTGCCTCCGTTTCTTCATTAATACGGCGAATTTGAGGAATGATCTGTATCAGGCCTGAATGCGCCTCTGTTAATCGTTTTTTATCTGAAGCTTCCAGGTAATTATCCGAGACAATCGTCAACTCCATGAGGTCGTCAGGATATACTGCCAGCCAGCTTATTGCGTCGTCTATACTTTCGAATTTACCACGACGTAGTTTTTTGCCTTGCTTCAGTTCGATGGGCGTGTATTGAACAAGCCTGCCTGCTTCCGCTTCCAACAGGACGACCTGCTTGTTCTGATTCGCTTCAGAAAAACTGTAGGCTAAGGGGCTACTCGAATAGACCACTGGCGGATTTTTGTCAACCGAATGGTAGCGATGTAAATGCCCCAGTGCCACATATTGGACTTGTTGCGGGAAATTTTCGGTATATATAGCCTGTGCTCCGCCTATATGCAGAATAGGGCGTTCTTCTTCCGGTTCTTCTTCCGGCTTCGGATCCCCTTTTTTCATCACGTACAAATGCGTGACAAGCAGATTGAAGCCTTTGTCGTCCATGTACTTTTCAGCAATTTCAGACCAGTGATTTTGCAGGTGTTCCCGAAGCGCATCTTCACTGTCTTCTGTTCCAAGAAAGGTTTTCAGCCGTTGTTCGTTCGCATAGGGCGTATGTATAATCCGCAACGGAAATGCTGCATTGGGAAGTTGAAGTTCAATAAATCCTTTGTCGGTTTTAGTTACTTCTACCTTCCCCTGGGTGCAAAATCTGTTGACTTCGGTATTGGGAAAGCCTATAAAAATAATCCCGCACACGCGAGCCAGTGCGTCAGGAACCTGTATCCGTTCGGGCGAATCATGATTACCGGCAATGGCAATGACGGCACGGCTACCATTAGCCGACAAGCGGTGAAGGGTAGTATATAGTAATTCTGTTGCCTCTGAAGATGGATTAAAATTATCAAACAAATCACCCGCAACAACCACAGCGTCAATATTCTCCTTTTCAGCTATCTCACAGATTTCAGCCAGTACAAGCCGTTGCTCTTCCAGTCTTGAATATTGATCCAGCTTTTTGCCAATATGCCAGTCGGCGGTATGAAGTATTTTCATCATCACTCATTAATTTAGCGAAATTAACAGTTCATTCTGACTTTAACCTGTCTCATCACATTTTTTGACAGTACGATGTTGTACCGTCCTCCTTCATAGTTATGTCACGTTTCAAATACATATATGTACTTATCCTGATCAGCCTCAACCTCTCTTGCCAGCAGAAGAGTGGGGGGGAAGGACAGGCCGGAATTGCAATTTCGTTCGATGATCATTTCATCGATGAGTGGTATGCATTACGACCGCTTTTTCAGAAATACAATGCCAAAGTGACATTTTTCATTACTTGCGGAGACAGCCTGACTACGAGTGAAATTACAAAACTGAAACAGCTGCAAAGTGATGGTCATGAGATTGGTTTTCACGGAACGATTCATGGAAAGTCTACGGAGCTCATCACATTAGGTGCTGATCAATACGTAGAAACTGAACTTACGCCGGGGATGAATCTATTGAGCGCGGCCGGGTTTAAGCCTACATCCTATGCGCATCCGGGCGGTAACCACAATGAACAGGTAGATTCGGTTCTTTTCACACATGGTTTCAAAATTTTGAGGGATGTAGCCATATCACGGAGAACTTACCGCGCATTCCCGTTGTATACGATTGCGCCGCGGGTAATGGATTGGATCTATTACGACTTTGACCATGAGCAGGTGGTAGATGCTCTGCTGATTGATCAGGATTCGGGTATAACCGACGAGGAAATGAGCGAGGCCGTCAAACGTGCTAAAAAAACGAATACGGCATTGATGGTATTTGGCCATAAGCCATTGTACGCAGCTCCTGTTAATGGGGAGTACGGGTTTAACGTATCGTTTCTTGAAACCATCCTCAAACAGGCACAAAGCCAGAAGCTGAAGTTTTATACGATGACAGAGCTTGCCGATACCGACAAAAGCAAACCTTGATGTAAGCAAGTACTCTCAGCTTGAGGCTCTGTCAACGCCCGAAACGTTTGTCTTTGAACGCTAGTAATGGCTTTTCAAAATAAGAATAAGAGAGCGATGCTACCGCAACGGAAAAGATGAGTGTCAGCACATAGGCAGTAATCTGATATGCCGTACCGGTAAATTCAGGGACGTAGGTACGCAGCGCATTGATGATGATCACAATCACAAATACGTGGTAAATGTACATCCCATAGGAAATCTTTCCCAGATGATTCATGACCCGATTTTCCAGATTGACAATTGAATCAGGATTGCAGGAAACATTCAATACAAAAAACGCAAAGAAGACCGCATATGCTTCCAGAAAACCAGTGAAATGCATGCCACTGAAAAACAAAATCAACAAAAGGCTATAGACAATTGCCTGCATATCTTTACGGAATATGAACTTCAGAATCTGATTCTTATCGTTGTATACCAGCCACGCGCAAATACCTCCCAATGCCATGGTTTGTATTCTGAATTGACCAATGAAGGTCGAAATAATGGCATCGATTCGTTGCTGATCAGCATTCAGGAAATGGATTCCTGTCCATAGGAATAACGCTGAAACCGCCAGAAAAAACAGAATGATAAAAATGCGCTTTTTAGGATATTTGATAAGCCACGGCCACAGATAATAGAATTGTTCTTCAACACCAATGGACCACGTTTGCGCACACCAATAAGGTAAATCGTATAGCACAAAGGCATAGTTTGGCA